>QHWL01000178.1:12955-14558 GCA_003222555.1 Acidobacteriota bacterium
ACTACAGCGTCGAGGCGGTGCCGAGCGGCGAGGCGTGCCTCGACCGTGTCACCCGCGGGGGGGTCGACCTGATCTTGCTCGACGTGTGGCTGCCCGGCATCGACGGGCTCGCGACGCTGGCGCGCCTCCGCGAGCGCCAGGTCGACGCGCAGGTCGTGCTGATCTCGGGCCATGGCAACATCGAATCGGCGGTCCGCGCGATCAAGATGGGCGCATTCGACTTCGTCGAGAAGCCGCTGTCGCTCGAGAAGACGGTGCTCGTGGTCAGGAACGCGCTGCGGCAGCAGCGGCTGGAAGCGGAGAACCGGGCGCTGCGCGCGCGAGTCGATCGCCACCAGACGATGGTCGGCGAGAGCTACGCCATGCGCCAGCTGCGCGAGCAGGTCGCGATGGCCGCGCCCACCAACGGCCGCGTGCTCATCTACGGCGAGAACGGCACCGGCAAAGAGCTCGTGGCCCGCACGATCCATGCGCTCAGCCGGCGGCGCATCGGGCCGTTCGTCGAAGTCAACTGCGCCGCGATTCCCGAAGAGCTCATCGAGAGCGAGCTGTTCGGCCACGTCCGCGGGGCGTTTACCGGCGCGGTCGCCGATCGGCGAGGCAAGTTCGAGGGCGCTGACGGCGGCACGATCTTTCTCGACGAGATCGGCGACATGAGCCTGAAGACGCAGGCCAAGGTGCTCCGGGTCCTTCAGGAGCAGACCATGGAGCCGGTCGGAGGGACGACGAGGATCAAGGTCGACGCGCGCGTGCTGGCGGCGACCAACAAAGATCTCCAGGCGGAGATCCGGGCCGGACGGTTCAGAGACGATCTGTACTTTCGTCTCAACGTCATTCCGATCTTCGTTCCTCCGTTGCGCGAGCGGCAGGAAGACATCCCGCGGCTCGCAGATCACTTCATGGCGGAGTTCGCGCGCGAGTACGGCCGGCGCGTCAAAAGCTTCGAGCCGGGTGCCGTGAGCGCGATTCAGCAGTACGGCTGGCCGGGTAACGTGCGCGAGCTGCGCAACGTCATCGAGCGGCTGATGATCATGGTGCCAGGCGATGTGATCTCGCCCTCCGATCTGAGCTTCCTGGATTCGGCGGCGATGGCGCCCGCCGAACCCGTCGAGGCGATGGCCGAGCGCCTGACGCTTCACGACGCCCGCGAACGCTTCGAGCGCGCGTTCATCCTGCGCACGCTCGCCGATCAGCAGGGAAACATGTCGCGCACCGCCGAAGCGCTCGGCGTGGAGCGAAGCAATCTGTATCGAAAGATGAGGGCCTTCGGCATCACGCCATCGCGGCGAATCGAGGGAGAGGAGGAGACGGTTTAGCGACCGCCAAGAGTGTTGCGGGAACGGCGCGAATTGTCTCTTCCGACTGACAACAACTGTCAGGCGATTGTGCAATAGAGTGCGCTCCCATGCAGCGAGCCGCAGGCATCGACCTTGTAATGGCTCCTCCGATGCTGAGCCTCTTCATGGCGGGACCGGATCGAGTGTGGTGGGAACTCACGGCGGTGAAGCCCGGCGGTCCATACCGGCTGATGATCCACCACGCGCTCGGTTCGATTGTGGAGTACCTCGACGACGTCACGGCGGCGCTTCTCAGAGAAGGCGAA
>QHWL01000179.1:0-1888 GCA_003222555.1 Acidobacteriota bacterium
GCTTGAAAACGTTTCCCACGGGTCCACGCCAGGTGAGGGTCAACGCCTGGCTTCGCGACGACCCCGTCGACTCGATTCGATTGATGTTCAGAAAGTCCGGGTCCGGCCGCAATCCGGTTGCCGGCAGTGGCGCGTTGATATTGCGTGAGCGGAACAGATTCACGCCGTGCAACACCGAATATTCCGCCGTGACGGCGTTTCTGTGCCAGAGCTCCTGCTCGATCCCGACGCTCGCCTGCGACACGTATGGCGATCGAATGTCGGGCGCCACGCGTGTGATGCTGGGCAGAGGCGAGACTGCCTCACCGGCTAAGAACGGATCTGGAAAGGAAGGGCTGGAGATGACCACCTGACGCAGCCGGACCCCGTCGAAAAGGAGCGACCGCTCGGTGGCCGACCGGGGCAGATTGTCGTAGAAAGTCCCTGCTCCTCCTCGCAGGACGGTCTTCGCTGCGGGAGCGAAGGCAAAAGCAAATCGAGGCGCGACGTTGTAACGGTCGGTGGTGGTCGATTGCCAGTCGTAACGCAGGCCAAATGTGAGCGTGAGCTGGGGCTTGACCCGGATCTCATCCTGCAGGAATCCATTGGCGCGGTACACGCTGAAAGCGATATTCGGGTCGCCGCGGTTGATGCGGAAGATCAGTGGAGCGTCGGCAGCGAATCGCGCGAGGCTGGCGAACTCGAACGTGCCGCCAAAATTCGATGCGTCGAGTGCCTCGATGCGATCTGCCCGAGCTCGCGCGCCAAACAAGAGCGTATGCCCGGCCAGGCCATAATACGTGGTGGTATTGTCGACCTCGAAGGTGCCGGTCTCGTCCTGCGTGAAGGTTTGAGAGGGCCCGGCCGAAAACGCCTGATTGACGACAATGGCTGACGCGGTGGCCGCGCTGCCGGTACGTTCCTTCTCCGTCGTGACGCCGAACAGCAGTTTATTGCCCCAGTTCGGCGGAAGGAGCACGTTGTCGTTCACCGTCACTCTGTGGCTATCCCGTTCCGCGCCCATCCTTCGCTCCGGCAGATTGAAACCTCCCGTCCCGCGGTTGTTGGACGCGCGTTGGCTGAAGCCATACGTCGCGTACACCGTATGAACAGCGCTCGGCCACCACTGGAGACGAGTAAAAATATTGTCGTAATGCCTGGAGGTGGGCACGTTCGCGACGAACGGACCGGCCAGGGTCATCGCATTGACGATCGCGCTTTCCTCGTCCACGAACCGCTTGGCAGCGAAATAAAACGAGGAATTCCTGCCTGGGAGTGTCCCGCCCACGCTAGGTTGCAGAAGCCGTCTCCCCACATCCGGAACTGACTGCGCAAACGCGTTCCGCGCGGCAAACAGCGAGCTTCTGGATGACATGTCGAAGAAGCGACGGAAAGATGAGTAGCGCAAGCAGCCCCTTGATGACCGAATGGAAAAAGTGCATCCCTTTCGCCTGTAACGACGGCGTAACAAACGAGCGTCGTCCACGACGGTGTGCCGTACGCCACTGATCGCCGACGACGGCAGATCGCTCTGGTCGGCTTCTACTCCGTCGACAATGATTGAGGCGCCCGCGGCACCTTGTGCCGAGGGCGAAACGAATTTCCCTATCAGCGCGAGAACATCGTCGGAGACGATTGGAAGATCGCGAAGCAAGTCGTCGTCCACGTTCGTCGTGGCGGCGTCGCTCGCGGATGTCGAAACCTTATCGGTTGATTCAGCTTCGACTGTGACGTCTTCCGCCAGAGCATTGATCCGCAGCCCGATTCTCAACGGCTTCAGCGGTTGCGCGCCGACGGCCACGGCTTTTTGATACGTCTCGAATCCGCTCATCTCGACCGTCAGAACGTAGCTGGCCGGAGAGACATCCTCGAAAATGAAGGTGCCGTCCTGGCGGGAAGTGGTGCTTCG
>QHWL01000179.1:1895-12792 GCA_003222555.1 Acidobacteriota bacterium
GCAGAAGCCGTCTCCCCACATCCGGAACTGACTGCGCAAACGCGTTCCGCGCGGCAAACAGCGAGCTTCTGGATGACATGTCGAAGAAGCGACGGAAAGATGAGTAGCGCAAGCAGCCCCTTGATGACCGAATGGAAAAAGTGCATCCCTTTCGCCTGTAACGACGGCGTAACAAACGAGCGTCGTCCACGACGGTGTGCTGACACAAGCGTTTGTCGGACGGAATGTCATGAGATGCCGCAGAAAAAACCGGAAAGGCCTTAGAAGACCCAACAGGCGCTAACAGGAATTAAGAAGGAAGGGCGGATCGCGCCGCGAAGTCGTGAGTTCATCGCTTACGAAGCCCATTTCGGCCTTCGAAGCGCAGGACCTCCTCGACCGCGATACGATAGAGATGATTACCGATTTTCCATGCGGGCAGGATTTTCGAGTCGATGAACTTGTAGATCGTCTTACGGTCGAGCTGCCAGCGGCGGCACAGCTGAGATACGGTCAACCAAACCGGACCAGTGCGACGGCCGAGATAGCTTAAATCGGGTGACGCCGAGCGCGTGTCTGGCCCAGCCGAGCGCGTGTCTGGCCCATAGGTGTACCGGCGTTCTGCTGACGAAGGAAATCCACGCTCTCTCCTCATAGATTCTTTCCCACTCCGATCGACCTGACTCGACGGGCGACGTGCTTTTGTGGATGTGCTCTACTCTACTATAATCATAGAAACGCGGCGCGGCCGCAGAAATCACCCAGAAGTGTAATGTCTTTCGTAGCACCATTCCACAACGAAATCGTGGGGCTCAGGTGCGACTCACCCGAGCTGGCCGCCGTTGGCTGCTCAGTCGTCGCGGTCGCTGCCGGCCTGATTCTCAGCCTTGATAGCTAAAAGAAGGCCCGATGCCATCGTCAGACAGCATCAGGCCTCCATTCGATCCCGTCGTCACTGCGGGCAGAGCGGGCAGTTCGCCGTCGCAACGCCCGACACCGCCCCCACTCCCTGACGACCGGTCCCGCTGGCATGGACCGTGTCGCTGAACGACACCGGGCTTATGGGTATCGCACCGGGGAAATACCTTCCGCTGTAGTCCGCGCACGCGCCGGGTGCCAGACTGCCGATGGGAATCGTCGTATCGTCACCCGTGGCCGGATCCGGCGTGCCGTTATCGTCCCTCACGCTCACATTGTCGATGAAGACATCGCTCCGCGTGCCGCCGCTGGTGCTGCTCGCGGCGCAGACCTTCCCCCGATAATCGACCGCCACCTCGATGGCGCCGTTGACGACCACGAGGACGACCGAACAGGTCTTGTCCACCGAGAAGCGTGGGTTGAGCGCCAATGTCGGACAGATCGCCTGGTCGGCGGTGGCCGACACGTTACCTTCGCCGTCCGGGTTGGAGGATGCAGTCACGCTCGCATTGTTGGTCGCGGGATTCTCGGTCGTGGTGAACGTGCCTGAGAACGTTGCCGACTGGCCACCCGCCAACGTGCCCAGGTTGAACGTTTGTGGCGTGCCGTTGTGCGGGGTGTCGGTGACGGTGACATTGTAGAGCGTTCCGATTCCGGTGTTGAGGACCGTGCCGGTGAAGTGATCGGTAAAGGTCCCGGTCGCCGGGTTGTAGATGGCACTGTCACAGGCTTTCGCGATGCTGATGCCGCACACGGGGAACGCGCCGACCGTGAAGTCCTTGAGCGTGGCGGTCACCGACTGCGACGATCGGGTTTCCGACATGAAGGACGCGAAGCAGGGTGGCGTGCCGAGAAGCTGCGTGATGTTGATGCCGCCCTCGAAGAAGCTGAACTGGGGGAACGTTCCCGACGGCCCCGACTTTGGCGTGTACGCCCACGGCGCGGCGGTCGCTAAAGCGTTCGAAATGGCGCAGGCCCTCTCGTCCGTGTTGGATCCGCACTTCGCATCGTTCTCCGTCAGGAGAAGGTGCAACGTCCCGCCCTTCTGGTCGCCGCCAGTGCCCACCCATTCGAGGACCTGAATGGTGACGGTCGCTCCACCGTTGGTCAGATTCGCGAGAACCAGGATGTCGCCGGCGACATGGATCCCGTCGAACGACCCGTTCGCGTTCAAGGTAACGTTGTTCTGAAAAAACCAGAATCCGAGCTGCGCGTCGCCGTCGTTCGCGAAGCGGTCGGCGCCGTAATAGAGGATCAGGTCGCCGTTCACGGTGTAGGCGCGCGCGTACGCGTTGGTGATGTTGTCCTTGTCGGGCAGCCCGCCCGCGTCGTCTTTCCAATTCCATGACGAGATGTCGATCGCGTCTTTGGAACCGCCGCCCGTGAAGATCGTCTTGTTGCCTGAACCGTCTGCGACGAACGCTTGGGCGACGGAGCTTCCCCCGCCGGGCGTATTCCAGTCGTCGCCAGCCACGTTCGGATCGTCGATCGCGTTTCCTTCGAGCTCGAAGACGCCGATGTGGACGGCCGAGACGGGGAGCCGCCACAGCGCTAGCGCGCCGACACACACGACACAGACGCCGACGATGCGAAGCGCTTTCTCTGTGGCCATCGGTTTTTTCTCCCTGGTCCTGAGGAAGATCGTAGGACCGAAGCCTAGGAGTCTACGCGCGCGATCGAGCCGGGTAAATTGGCCGAAGGTGCGAGGCCGGGAATTGGACGAACGTGCGATCCCCTATCGGGGACGCGGGCGGGCCGGCCGGACCGCGATGGCGGGGAAGACGAGCCGTTTCTGCAAACTGCCCTCCAGAATTGTACGACCCTTCTATACGAACGTTTCGCGAATACACCTTTTTCCTCACGAATTTCCGCGAGTCTCGAACGGGAACAGCGTGTGCCACGGTCACGCATATCCCGGGCTGGGTTTGCGGTCCCACAAGACTTCAGCCTCTCGGGCGGAGTGTCCATGCAATCGATCAAAAGGGTGCGCAGGGTTGCACTCGTCCTCCTCGGTTGCGTCCTCGCTTTTGCCAGCGTCGCGTTTGACCAATCTCGATCCAACCAGCGAGCCCGCTCCGAAAACCTGACGCAGGCACTCGTCTCGTTGAACTTCCGCTATCAGCTTTCTGATGCGGGCGGACGGTCCGCCCTGGTGGCTCAGATGCGGACTGCGGCCGCCGAACGCCGGAAGGTCCTCGCGTCGATGCTCGAGAGCGACCCGGGGCAGGTGCTGCGCGTCGCGCTCTCACCCGAGCTTCGCGCGAGCCTGCCGGCTGCCGTACGCAGCGATGTCGAACAGCACGTGGAGCTCGAGGGGACGCTCGAGGTGCTGCAGGAGGACTACGCGAATGGCGCTCGCCTGCGCCACTTCCTCACCTCTGGCGGCATGCGGGTCTCGCTCCACTTCGCTACCACTCCGCCGGGGCGCCAGACGGGCGATCGCGTGCGCCTGCGCGGCGTGCTCCTCGACAACATGTTGGCGCTCGACACCGGCACGACGAGCGTGCAGACGGTCACGGCACCGGCTGCGGGGTCGAACGCCCTCGGCAGTCAGTCGACCTTGGTTCTGCTGGTGAACTTCCAGGACAATCCGGTTGAACCGTACACTCTCTCCTACGCCGAGGGAGTCGTGTTCACGACGACGAGCAACTTTTATCGCGAAGGGTCGTATCAGCAGACGTGGCTCACGGGCAACGTCTTCGGCTGGTTCACTATCGCGATGAGCAGCACGATCTGCGACACGCTCACGCTGGCCAGTCTGGCGCAGCAGGCCGCCACGGCGGCCGGCGTCACCCTTTCCCGTTACGCGCGGTACGTCTACGCGTTTCCCAGAAACGCCTGTACCTGGTCGGGTATGGCCACAGTTGGCGGAAATCCATCGAAGGCGTGGATCAACGGCGACCTCGACCTCAAAGGAGTGGGGCACGAGCTTGGGCACAACTTCGGGCTCTTTCACGCTCACGCACTCGACTGCGGCAGCAGCCCAATCGTGCCGCCGTGCACTTGGACCGACTATGGCGACACGTTGGACCTCATGGGGAACACCGCCGCCCACTTTGGCGCCTTCATGAAAGAGCGGCTGGGGTGGCTGAGCTACGGGAACTCACCGCCGATTGCTACGGTGCAAACGGACGGCACTTACCCGCTTGAACCTCTCGAGTCGGCTCCTGCCGGCGGCTCAAAAGCGCTGAAGATTCTCAAGTCCACCGATCCGACGACGGGCATCCACACGTGGTATTACGTGGAGTTTCGCCAAGCAATTGGCTTCGACAGTTTTCTAAGCAGTGGGTATAACAACGTGTTGAACGGTGTCGTCATCCGCACCGGCTCGGAATCCGACGGGAACAGCAGTTATTTGCTCGACATGACGCCCCAGACCGATGATTGGACCGATCCGGCGCTCGACAGCGGGCTAAGCTTCACCGACCCCCTCTCGGGGGTCACAGTGAAGACCATCTCCGTCACGAGTATGGGTGCGTCAGTGACTCTGACCCTGGGCGGAAGGCCGCCGCGCGCACCGACGAACCTACGGATCGTACACCCGTGACCGCCGGCTGTCAGCCTCGACTGACAGCGGCAACCTTTCCCCACTGTCCGCCCTCTTGAACCGCGCCTATCGGGGACGCAGGCGGGCCGGCCGGACCACAATGGCGGGGAAGACGAGCCGTTTCTGCAGCGCAAAGAGCGCCAGCTCCAGGCGGTTCGAAACGCCAATCTTGTCGAAAATGTTCGTCAGATGCTGCTTGACCGTTCTTTCACGGATGCCACACTTGTCGGCGATCGCCTTATTCGCATGACCGCCGATCAAGAGCGAGACGACTTGCAGCTCGCGTCCGGTCAGGCCGAACGAGTTTCGCCGAGGCGCGCCGGCCGCTGAGGACGTCTCGGCGCCGATACTATCCGTGAGATCGGGGATGGCGATGATGTCGCGCTCGACCCAGTACTGGCCCGCGGCAACAGCCCTGACGCACTTGAACAGGAGCTCAGCGGTGGCGGTATTGCCCACGATACCGCGCACGCCGAGTCGCAGCGTATCCGTGATCTGTGAGTCGTCGAACCCGGACACCAGCACGATCACACGCGCGGGAGCACAGCTTGTGGTCAATTTGCGGAGCGCGCTGGCATCGGACACGCGCGAGTTCGACAGATCGACGACGACGACATCGGATCGGCGGGCGTGGGCGCGGGCGGCGTCGACCCATTTGGTGGCCGAACCAAAGACGCGGAAATCGGACTCCGCCGCGAACAGCAGGCGCAAGCCCTCACGGTTGATGACACGATCGCTCAGGAGGAAAATTCGAGTTCGTGCGTCGTGCGCGAGCGCCGGTTGGGGCACCTCGCTGCGTTGCGGGTTGTTGATTGAAACGGACGCGCTTCAACGACCGTCTTGGCAAAGCCTTGCCTCCACGCGCTTGCTCGAGGACACCTGCGATGCGGAGCTGCCAGGCGCTAAGAGGAGCCGGAAAAGGCTCACTTCGGAGGCATCTTGTTTCGCGCCTCCAAGCGCAAAACATCGTCTACCGCAATACGATAGAGATGACTACCGACCTTCCAGGCCGGCAGCGTCTTCGCGGTGATGAACTTGTAGACTGTCTTGCGACTGAGCTGCCAGCGGCGGCACAGCTGGGACACCGTTAACCACGCTGGGCCGTCGCGGCGGCCGAACCGGTGGTCAGAAGGTATCGGGCGTGACACCGGTGTTCGAGGGCGAGCCTCCGCCGATCGCGAGCGCCGGTCTCGCCTCATAGGGGTCGATTGTCTCCAAGTGTCCCGGCTCGACGGCCAGTTCGAAGCGGTGAAAGCGCCGTTCATCGCACCGATGGCCGCGTCGGCTTACGGGCAATCAATTGCTGTGCAACTCAGGAGCCAGCTCAAAAGCGGCATGGGCGAAGCGTTTTTGCACGAAGCTTTGCTGGTAGCGAGGGAGATGACAGAAACGTATCCTATGGAGGCCGGACGGCGCAGGCTAAAGTCAGCGTAATGAGGACCTAAGGAGGTCGGCGCAAGCGTGAGCGGCTGGCACCGCCCTCGCCTTCCATCAACGCGGCGGTGTGCCTTCTCGAGCTTCGCAGGCTAAATTCTCGGACTCGATCCGAGCCGCCTGCCCCCTTTTGTCCTGCGCGACCCGAGGGTGGAAATCATCAGAACAAGGCCTTCACGACGAGCTGTACCTGCCGCGCCGACCCCGAGTCGCCGGTCGGGAAGCGCGTGTTGGTAGTCAGGCCAAACGACGTGCTGCCGACCGAGGCGATGCGTCCCGGCAGACCGAGGTTCGCCTGATTGAATACGTTGAACGCCTCGATGCGGAACTGCAGCCTCGCGGCGCCGGTGAGCGCCAGGTTCTTGACGATCGAAAGGTCCGTGTTGCTGAAGCCGGGGCCATAGAAGGCGTTGCGCCCGAGATTGCCGAAGTGGAACACGCCGGTCGCCGACACCGGCAGCGCGAACACGGAACTGCTGGTGCACGCGCCGGCTCCGGTGGCGATTCGCGGATCGCACACAGTGTTGTTGAACCATTGATTGGTCGATCCGCTGGTGACCGGATCGCCGACGAGATCGGGTCGCAGCGTGTTATTCACGCCGGTAAACGTGCTGATGCCCGTGGCGATGTGCACCGGGCCGCCGGTCTGCGCCTGCGTGATGATGCCTATCTGCCAACCCTCGACGAGCCGATTGCCCTTGAAGGGCAGCTCATAGATCGTATTGATCACGAACCGGTGCCGGACATCGAAATCCGACGGCCCCACGCTGTCGGCGATGTTGTTGCTGTCCTGGACGACGATGACGGCCGTGCTCAGGGAGTTGGTATCGGTCGACTTCGAGAGCGTGTACGAGGCATTGAACTGAAGACCCTTCAACGGCCGCTCATTGGCCGCCAGCCACAGTCCTTTGTAGTGTGACCAGCCGAGGCTGTCGGTTTCGGTGATGTTGCTGAGCGCGCCGCCCGGAAGGATGGGGCTCGACGTCGACAGCGTCGGATAAGGACGGACGCCGTTGACAGGCTGATTGACGTTGCGCGTGATGCGCAGCCGATCGCCCTTCGAGCCGAAATAGCCGGCCATCACTCCCAGCGCCGGTCCAAGCTGCCGCTCGACGTTGACGTTCCACGTCTGCATCCGCCCGCTCTGGAAGTTCGGGTCGACCGAAACCGGTGCGAGCCCGGACGCGAGCGCCGTCGCGGCGGCGTTGTCGAGACGGATGTTGCCGGCAAAGATGAGGGGCGTGGCGAACGGCGGATTCGCCGTGGTCGTCGACACGACGTTGCCTACAGGCTGGTCGACCATGACCGCGTATGCGCCGCGCACCGCCGTTCGCTCGTCGTCGAACGGGTTCCAAATCACGCCAACGCGCGGCTCCAGGTTGTGGCCGGTCTGGTAGGGAGAGGCCTGGACCAGCGAGTCGGTGGCGGCGTCGAAGACCACGAAGCGGTTCTCCGTCTCGCCTGGCGCCATGATCGCGTCGTACCGCAACCCCAGCTCGAACGAGAGGTTCGCCCTCGCTCGCAAGCTGTCCTGCACGAAGAGGCCGAACCCGTTTGCCCGGATGTCGGCCGGACGGCTGCCCAGGGTCATGGTGAAGTTGTTGCCCTGGCCTGCCTGGAAGGCCGCGAGGCTGCCGAATTGAAACGTGCCGGTGTCGGACGTGAAGCTGTCGGCCATGATGTGGTGGAACTCGCCACCGAACTTGATGGCCTGGCGCCCGCGGAGGTAGCTCGTCGTGTCGGACCACCCGAAACTCGTGTCGGTGCGCCCTTGAGGGAAATTAGAGGGCCCGCCGAAATTCAGGCCCAACCCGACGACGGTGATCTGCGGGATGCCAATCGCCGTCGTCACGCCGTCGTTGATGCCGTAGTCGGCCGGGTTCAGCTTGGCGTTTGGCTCGAACGTGATGTGGATCCGGTTGAAACCGAATCGCGCTTCGTTCACGAAGTTCGATCCAAAGATGTGCGTCTCGTTGAGCGTCATGATCTGGCGGTGCGACTGCCGCGTGTCGCCGAATCCCGGGATGGTGTTGAGCTGAAGCGTCGGCTCGCCACGGCGGGCGCGCTGGAACGCGTAGTACCAGTGCAGCGCATCGCGATCGCTGACCGCGTGGTGCAGGTCGCCGGTCCATTGATCGATGTCCACCGGCGCCGTGGCCGATCCGAGGTAGCGTCCTTCGCCGCTTGCGCCCGTGGTGTTGGCCGTCGGGATGAGTGCCAGCAGCTGCCTCGAGACCGGATCGGTGACGGCCGCGCGTTGATCGTCGCGCAGGACACCGCTGTTGATGTCGATCCCCTGGCGCTGCCGCGTTCCCTCGTAGGTGCCGAAAAAGAAAGTGCGGTTCCTGATGAGCGGTCCGCCCAGATTGCCGCCGAACTGATTGCGGCGGAACAGCGACTGGGCCGCGGGCGGCTGGTTGAAGGCGTTCCGCGAGTCGAACCGCGTGTCTCTGAAAAACTCGAACAGCTCGCCGTGGAGGTCGTTGGTCCCCGAACGCGTCGCGATGTTGACGATGGCACCGGAGTTGCGGCCGTATTCGGCGCTGAAGGTCGAGTTGTCGACCTTGAATTCCGACACCGTGTTGATCGACGGTTGGAACGTGATCTGGTTCTGCGCCGGGTCGTTCAGGTTGACGCCGTTGATCATGAAGTTCACGGTGTCTTCGCGGTTCCCCGCCGTATTGAACGCGAATGAGCCCTGGCCTCGCAGCGGAGCGGTCAGGAAGCCGTTCTGCGGCGGTGTCACGGAACCGGGAATGAGGAGGCCGAGGTCGACGAAATGCCTTCCGTTCAGCGGAATTTCCTGCACGGTGCGTTGTGAAATGATCTGACCGACCGACACAGTGCCCGTCTCGACAATCGGCGTCGACCCAGTCACGCTGACGCTCTCCGCAACCCCGCTGAGCCCCAGCCGCATGTTGACAACCACTGTCCGTGCCACTTCGAGGTCGACCTCGCGGGTCTGATCCTGAAAGCCAGACAGGTGCACCTCGATGCGGTAATGTCCAGGCGCCATCGAGGCGGCCAGGTACTCGCCGGCCGCGTCGGTGACGAGCGAGCGCTCGACCCCGGTTGCAAGGTTGCGTACCACGATCGTCGCGCCCGGCACGACGGCGCCCTGCTGGTCGGTTACGGTACCCTGAAGCGTCGCGGTAGATTGCGCCCACGCGGGCAACGCCATCGCGGCGAGCGCGATAACAAGGACGATCGACCGACCGGACTGTGCGGCCATGGTTCACCTCAATGGATGCGGAACTTAGTCAGCTGAGCATTTTCACAGGCTGGAATTATCAGAGAACGTGGGGCAATTTTGAAGCGGGATCCTCGGCTTATTTGGAGGCTCATCGGCCATCCCTCCATATTCTTGGAGTCGCCGCCCATCCGACCTTCCGAACCGGTTCGGTGTCTAAAGACCCGAGGTATCTCATGACGCGTGTGTTGCTGCGGCACGTGGGCCTCGTCTTTTTTGTTTCAACGGTCGTTTCCGCACAACCGCCGCCCGCGCTACCGCCGATGCTCATCGAGATGCCGGTCGGGGCGCAAGGCGTGCCCCTGCCGCAGATGCCGCCGCGCGACAACTCGCAGCCCGCCAAGCCGGGCACGGCGACTCTCCGTGGCCACGTCGTCGCAGCCGATACAGGGCAACCGCTCCGCAAGGCGCAGGTGCGCATCTTTGCGGCCGAGCTTCGGGAGAACCGCATGGCGACGACCGACGGCGATGGAATGTACGAGTTCAAGGAACTGCCGGCCGGCCGCTACAACGTGTCGGCGAGCAAAGGGAGCTACGTCGGCCTGCAGTACGGCCAGCAGCGGCCGTTCGAACCGGGCAGGCCCCTCGAGATCCTCGATCGGCAGACAGTCGAGAAGGTGGACTTCTCGCTGCCGCGCGGCGGGGTGATCACGGGCCGCATCCTCGACGAGTTCGGCGACCCGCTGCCCGACGCGCAGGTGATGGCGCAGCGATACCAGAACATCGGTGGACGCCGGCGGCTCGCGCCGGCCGGGCGGCCGGCGATGACCAACGACATCGGCGAGTTCCGCCTGTTCGCGATCCCGCCGGGGCAGTACTACCTGTCGGCGACGCTGCGCAACATGGGCATGATTGGCGACACCGACGATCGGTCGGGATATGCGCCGACGTACTTTCCAGGCACGGCCAGCGTGGCGGAAGCGCAGAAGGTGACGATCGGCCTCGGCCAGGTCGTGAGCGACGTCAACATGGCGCTGATGCCGACGCGCACCGCGCGCATCACCGGCACCGCGGTCGACTCCCAGGGACGCCCGATGATGGGAATGGTGATGGCGATGCCGCGCGGTGACTCGACGATGATGGTGATGTTCGGTCCGCCGGGTCAGATTCGGCCGGATGGGACGTTCACGATCAACGGCCTGGCGCCAGGCACGTATCGGTTGCAGACGCAAAGCGGTCCCTCGATGGATGCGGAAGCGGCTTCCGAAGAGGTCACGATCAGCGGCGACGACGTGAACGGGATCCGTCTCGTCGGCAGCAAGCCGTCGATCGCGTCGGGACGTGTGATTGTCGACGCCGCTGCCGCGCAATCGTTGCGGCCGTCGACGCTCCGGCTCTCGGTCCAACCGCTGATGTTCGACGGCCCGGGCATGATGGGGATGATGGGCCCCGCCGCCGTCAACGACGATCTCACGTTCGAGCTGAAAACGCGCCCGGGCAGGATGAAGGTCGCCCTCGCCGGGCCGGCGCCCGGATGGACGATTCGCGCGGTCCGTTACCGCGGTTTCGACGTGACCGATTCGGGGATCGAGTTCAAGGCGAACGAAGACATCACCGATATCGAGGTGGAGCTCACCAACCGCCTCACGGATCTATCCGGGCTCGTCACCAACGGCCGCGGCGCGGCGGTGAAGGACTATTCGGTCGTCGTTTTCGCGCAAGATCGCGACAAATGGACGGCCAACTCGCGTTACATGCGCACGGGGCGACCGGACCAGGATGGGCGATTCAAGGTCACGGGCCTGCCCCCCGGCGAGTACCACATCGTC
>QHWL01000180.1 GCA_003222555.1 Acidobacteriota bacterium
CACGGCGCCCACGATTCCGCCAGACCTGGACGCCAGTGAATCCGCTCATATGCAATCGCACGTTCGGTCGCGGGCACATCTGTCGAATGGTGCGTCCGCTCCGGACTGGAGTTCAAGGGGTGTGCCACGGCTCGCACGATCGGAGCTACGCACATTACGGGCGAAATGCGTTCGACTTCCGGAAAATTTCCCGCTCCGCGCCGTGGTCGGCGGTTCTGGACACGCGCAGAGCGGAATAAATTTTACTGAATTGTGAGAATTGCCGTCGGGATCGTTGTGTTAGGCTCGAAGTGCGCGTGCCTATCAGGCCATCCTGCCGTCCACATGGGTCAACGAGCGCGTGAACATTATGCCGACTCACGAAGACGATTATCCGCAATTGCTCTCGCTGGCCGTTCACGAGTTCCGGACACCCGCCGGGGTCGTCAGCGGGTACCTGCGCATGCTTCAGCGGGACACCGATCACCCGCTCTCGAGCCGGCAGAGCAAAATGGTGGGTGAGGCGGAAAAATCCTGCGCGCGCATCGTGGCGCTCGTCGGCGAGCTGAGTGAGATTTCGAACCTCGACGCGGGAACCGCGCGTCTGGCTCAGCAGTCGGTTGACGTATTCGCGCTGGCTCAGGAATTGGCCGTCAGTGTGCCAGAGGCAGGTGACCACGATCTCCATTTGGAGTTCCGTGGCGAGACGGCCGGGGCGTTGATGACTGGCGATATTACGCGCCTTCGGGCGGCATTCGGCGCGGTTTTCCGTGCGATTTTGCGTGAGAAGGCCTCGCCGTGCACGTTGGTTGCCGAGTGTCGATTTGCTCAAACCGCCGATGGACGCTCAGCGTTTATTGTAGTAGCCGAGAAAGACGCCGTACAGGCTGCATACGACTCGCGACCTGGACCGTTCGATGAAAAACGTGGCGGCTTGGGCCTGGCGCTGCCGATTGCCCGGCGTGTCATCGAAGCGCACGGCGGCCGTTTGTGGTCGCCGGCGGGCGTACCTGATCGCGACGGCAAAGCGATGGCCGTCATTGCTTTTCCTCTATCGGAGTGAACCCGCTTGAAAACTCGGAAGTAACAGGCCAATCGACATCGACGTGCGCGTGGTCGCAGCGACGAACCGTAATCTCGAAACGATAATGCTGAACGGCGTTCCGCGAAGACCTCTACGGCGAATCCAACGATCGCCGCACGAACAAACCGTTGCGTCCTCGGGCCAGAAACCGCGTGTCTTCAAGGGCCTCCAGGATGATGCGGCAGGTGTCGCGCTCCAACCCGGAGAGCCGCGATGCGTCGGCGAGTGAAAGCTGCGTCCCTGGGATTTCGAGGAAGACACTCTTGAGCCGGTTTAAGGCTTCCGTAAGACGAGGCGTCGGGTGCATGGCCGCTCCTTTTTGAAAACCGCTGCAGCTGAGGCAACGCGCGTACCAAGCTGAGGCGGCGAAACCTGGAAGGACTCGCCGGCCTCAGTGCTCAAAGCCAAGCAAAACGAAGTCACACAAAACGGACGGAAACCCGACTGTTTCTTTCGCCCAGGCAGCAACTGCCGATTTGTCCGATACGCTTCGTGAGACTTTTAGAAGCGGTCGCAGCGCCATCCTGGTACCCCTTCGACAGATTTGTCATTAGCAAGCGCACGGGAACGGTCCGCCCACAAAGGTGGACACCACTGTGGCGCGGGGCTTCAGCCCACTACCGGACTTATGAAAACGGCGGCCCGAAGCTTTTCATTTGACGTCGCGCCAGGCCTTGCCCGCCGCAATCTGGCGGACGAAGCAGGCTCTGGCACGCGCGTACGCATTGGTCAGCGCGCCGGCCGACACCGGCCGGAGTAGCTCAACGTCGGCCGGGCACGATGCGCGCGGCTGCGGCCGGAATGTGGGCGCATCGGCCCCACCGGGAATCGACCGGTCTCTTTTGACTCCGAGCCCCGCCTCACGGTCTGCGAAGTAAATCGCCGCTCCTTCACGCACCCACAACGGGCGCCCCGCGAGCGCCGTGTCGGTCATGACGCGGACGAGCTCGCGCCGAATTGTCCGCTCGAGCACACCGCGATCGCGGAGTGTGGTGAGCGGCAGCAGGTGCAGCTCGCCCTTCGCGAACGCGCCGGCCGTGAACCACGCCTGCCCGGTCGCGCGCTCGTAGCTGTCGGTCGTGGGATGAAACCGCAACGTGACCCGCGCGGGCGCGGCAGCGTCGAGCTCGAGAGTCAGCTCATCGCGGACGCGGCGCGTCAAATCCACAATCCCGCCTTGCTCACCTTCGTCCTCGTCTGGCAACGATACGAGCACGTCCGGCACCGCCGCTGCCGTCGCCGGTCCCACCCGAGCTCCCGGTCGCGCCCCTGCGGTGCCGAAGGCGTCAGGCGTACTCACGGCGGCGCTCGAACCAGGCGACCCGATTTCCAGACCCGGAAAATACCGATCGAGTATGTCAGCCGCATCCTTTCCCGCCGCCGCGAGCCCGACCGATCCGATCACGCAGAGACCCACGCCGTGTCCTGCTCCGTGACCGGTGAACTGGTACCTGTTGCCGACACGCCGCACCTCGAAGGCAGCGCTCATGATGTGTTGCCACCCGAGAGTGCGCCCGACGACGACGCGCAGATCCTGCCCGGAGACTTCCGTGGGCTCGAGGCCGTCGATCCGCAGTCGCGCCACCCGCCCCGAGCCATCGCGCGCGACGATGCGCACGTCGCGCACGCGATCGCCGCGAAAACCGGCGGCCCGAAGCGCCCGGACGAGATCCAGGTCGCCGATCTCCGCCGTCCACACCGGCCCGCCGCCGCAGGCGTCGTCTGGCCGCGACGGAAGGAACGGCGGATCTTCGGCCCCCGGCCAGACGGCGGAGGGGATTTCGGTTTGCCCGCCGCACGATGCCGAGTAATAGACCGACGCGGGCACGCCGCCGCGGAGCAGCACGAGGCCGGCGGTTGCCGTCGCCGCGCGTTCGGTCACCGCCCTTGCGGCTCTGAGGACCTGGCAGTGCGTTTGATCGCAGAGATCGAATCCATCGGCACGATGCCGCCCGCGGTTCGCAAGGGCAAACGTGCGAACCGTGATGGCCAAGGCTTCGAGCGCGGCCGGCGGGCTGTCGCGTGCGGCCTCGCCGGCCAGCACGCGGGCGACGTAGGTCTCGAGCGCGATGGTGGCGACAGCGTAGCCGCCACCGGCCCGCGCGATACCGACGCGAAGCTGCGGCCGCGAAACGTCGCCCTGAAGCGATTGGGCGAGTATCGCTGCAGTCGGAGCGCGGGTCTGTAGACCCGCCGCTGCGAGCGCCACCAGAACGAGCGGGACGAGCGCCTTTCTCAATCGACCAGCTCCAGAAACGGCTCCATGTCGTCCCAGATGCGCGGGAGGCTGGCCATCATCTGATGATCGTCTTCGAGAATCGAGCAACAATCGTCACAGTAGCGCCTGGCAGCGGGGTCCGCATCGGCATCTGAGGAGCCCTTCGCCGTCCGTGTTGTAGTGATAGGTCAGCTCTTCACCTTTTTTGATGGTTCGTGACGCACGAATCCAGATGATGCCGTCTTTGATCTCGATGTAGCAGTTGGGCTGGCACGAGTGGTTGATGAACCGGGCATCGTTGCCGCCGACGTTGGCATCGACGGCAGTACGGTTCGTCAGCTTGAAACACCAGATATGGCCGGTCCTGATGTAGCGCGCTTCGCGCTTGAGGCTCACTTGGTTCGAGATCTTCTCGCCGGCGTAGTCGATAATGCGCTTGTTCTTGGGGATGGTCTCGGTGGCGAACACGCCCCACCGGTGAATCTTCGATCGCCGTTTCCGAATCATCCTTATTAAGATAGCGCTTGTAGCCCCCAAGGGGATAGCGAGCCCAGAAAATGCAACCACGAAGGCACGAAAACACGAAGAAGACCAATTTCTTTTTCGTGTCTTCGTGTTTTCGTGGTTGCATCTTCGGCCCGCGCGCATTGGAGAATGATACGTCCATGCGATGAGACACCGCCGCGCTTGTTGCTCGAGGGGATCGAGCAGTTCAACCGGGGCGAATTCTTCGAGCAGCACGAAACGCTCGAGCTGCTGTGGCGCGCCGAGCAGCGCGACGTGCGGCGGCTCTATCAGGGCATTCTCCAGATTGGCGTCGCGTTCCATCACCTCCGGCGGCTCAATCACCATGGCACGGTGTACATGCTCACGCGCGGAGCGGGGTATCTCGCGCCGTTCGCCCCCTGCTGCCAGCGTGTCGATGTCGATGCGCTCCTCCTGGCTGCGGCTGCCGCGTTGCGCGAAGTGGAGCGCCTCGGGCCTGCGCGACTCGGCGAGTTCGATTGGAGCCTGGTCCCCAAGGTCACGCTGGTCTGACCCAATCACGCAACTGGCCGCAACAGGGCGTCCAACGCTATAGTGTGGGTGGAGGGTGCGTAGTGGAGGGCATCTTTTCGGCTTGGGGACGGATCCTCGCGGGGTACACTCCGGCGCTTTCCATCGAGATTACGCGCGAGTGCCCGCTGCGCTGCCCAGGCTGCTATGCCTACGGTGACGACCACCTCGGCGGCGAGGTCACGCTGCGTGAGGTACGTGACCTCAAGGGTCAGGCGCTTGTTGACGGCATCCTCGCGCTGGTCGATCGTCATCGGCCGCTCCACCTCTCGATCGTCGGCGGCGAGCCGCTCGTGCGGTATCGCGAGCTGAACATCCTTCTTCCGATTCTGGCCGGGCGGGGCATCCACGTGCAGCTCGTCACGAGTGCGGTGCGCGAGATCCCGCGGGAGTGGCGCGGGCTGTCCCGACTCTCGGTCGTCGTGTCGATCGACGGTCTGCAGCCCGAGCACGATGCGCGCAGGACGCCGGCGACCTACGATCGGATCCTCAAGCACATCGCCGGACACGAGATCACGGTTCATTGCACCGTGACGCGGCAGCAGGTGAACCGCGCCGGTTACCTCGAGGAGTTTCTGCGGTTCTGGTCGGCGAGGGAGGAAACCACAAAGATCTGGATGAGCCTCTACACGCCACAGATTGGCGAGACCTCCGCGGAGCGCTTGAGTGGTTCGGATCGCCGCCACGTCGTCTCGGACCTGATGGCGCTGCGGCTGCGATATCCGAAGCTGGCTGCGCCCAAAGGGCTGCTCGAGGTGTACGCCGACCCGCCGCAGTCGCCTGAGGAATGCGTGTTCGCGCGCACGACGATGAGCATTTCGGCCGATCTGACCACACGGATCACGCCGTGCCAGTTCGGCGGGAACCCCGACTGCGCCAACTGCGGCTGCATCGCGTCGGCGGGCCTCGCGGCGGTTGCGCGTCATCAACTGTGGGGTTTCGTCCCGGTCGGATCGGTCTTCAGCGGTTCGATGAAGATCGGAGCGCGCGTCAAGCGACTCCGCCCCGCCGCGACACACGCCTGATGGTATGCTTTCGGGATCACGGTCCGGCTAACGCCGGCTAGACCACGTATGAACACTCTCACGACCGCCAGTCGAAAGATACGATCGGTGCGCGAGTTCGTGCGGGGGCTCACCCATACCGCGCACCCGCTGCTCGTCCAGATCATCCCGATCCGACGCTGCAACATCGACTGCGGTTACTGCAACGAGTACGACAAGGTGTCGGCACCGGTCGAGACCGTCACGATGCGTCGCCGGATCGATCATCTCGCCCGGCTCGGCACGTCGGTCGTCGCCTTCAGCGGCGGCGAGCCGATGCTGCACCCGGATCTGGACGGCCTCATCGCGCACATCCGGCGCCGAGGCATGATGGCCGGCCTCATCACCAACGGCTACTTCCTCGTGCCGGAACGGATCGAGGCGCTGAACCAGGCCGGCCTCGACTTCCTGCAGATCAGCATCGACAACGTCGAGCCGGACGGCGTGTCGAAGAAAAGCCTCCGTCTGCTCGACAAGAAGCTGCAGCACCTCCGGGCGCGCGCAACCTTCGACGTCAACATCAATTCGGTGCTTGGAGGCGGGATTAAAGATCCGGAAGACGCGCGCACGATTAAATTAACGTGCGGGCGCGCGCGCTCGGCTTCTCGACCTCCATCGGAATCATCCACGACCGATCGGGCCGCCTCAAGCCGCTCGGCCCGATCGAGCGCGCGGTGTACGACGACGTTTCAGCCGCCATCAACGGACCCTGGCAAGTGTTCAAGAACCTCTACTCGGGGATCCGTACTTTTCAGGACAACCTCGCCGACGGTAAGCCGAACGACTGGCGCTGCCGCGCGGGCGCGCGGTACTTGTATGTGTGCGAGGAGGGCCTCGTGCACTACTGCTCGCAGCAGCGCGGCTACCCCGGCGTGCCGCTCGAGTCCTACACCGTCGACGACATCCGACGCGAGTTCGCGACGCCGAAATCCTGCGCGCCCTATTGCACGGTCGGATGCGTGCACCGGGTGTCGACGATGGATTTCTGGCGGCGTCCACAAACGGCCAGCCCTGCGGGCCTCCAGCCACGGCCGACTCGTCAGGTGTGAGCCGTGAAGAAATGCGGCGTTTGAACGCAGAGCTCGCAGAGGACGCTGAGAAATCCTCGAGCGGTTCTTCTCTGCACCTCCGGGGTCTCTGCGTCGAACGTGATTTGTTCACAAGTTCTGAGGGGGCGGGAGGTCGTTGTCTGGAAGGTCCCGCCCTCGTGGCGTGCCGGCGCGGTCATTTCAGTGCAAATGTGGTCAGGTGCCTGCACTGTGAGTTCCGCAACGTGAGCTTGCGTGAAGCGGGCGCGAATCCGG
Source organism: Acidobacteriota bacterium (assembly GCA_003222555.1). Taxonomy (GTDB): domain Bacteria; phylum Acidobacteriota; class Vicinamibacteria; order Vicinamibacterales; family CAVVIG01; genus JAHFUJ01. The sequence goes on from QHWL01000180.1 coordinate 6,685, forward strand.
CCCACCACGACGTGGGAGACTTGACTGCGGTCAGCAAAAATGGAACCGGACACGACGGCGCATTCAACGCGCGCTCAACGTTACGTGATTCCGATGTCGATGTTGTATCGAGCGGCTGGAGATGCGACGTGGCACGAAGGGCGAACCGAGAACGTCAGCCGCACTGGTGTTCTCTTCCGGGCGGAGCATGTGATGAAACTGGACACGTCGATCGAAATGGTGCTCATGCTGCCGATTGAGATCGCCGGTGAGACCGCCGGAACGGCGATGTGCAGCGGACGGATCATCCGAGCCGTGGCCCCGGTCAGCCTCGACGGGCGTCCGGCTCTGGCGGCCACCATCCTCGAATGCGATACGGTGCCGCGGGATCCTCGGCGGATTTGATCACGTCGTTCGCTGCGTAGGCCGTCTCAATGCCGGAAACGCTCCCGCCTCGCGGCCAGCTCCATGATGCCAACTTCCAGCGCGTGAACGAGCGCGATCTCCTGCTTGTCAGCAGGAATGTTGAACAAGTATGCGATGATGGCCGGCCGATCGATGGTCAGCTCGTGAATCGTCATCGACGTCGCCAGCACCTGCACCGGGCGTTCCGGCGCCGCGGTAGGCGTCGCTGCTATCGGCGCGCGTTCCTCGTGCGTGGTCGTTTTCGGGAGCGCCACGGCAATCCCTCCCCTTGGTTAAGTGTTTCGAAAAAGAACCTGTGACTCGCCAGCGCAAGTGCCGTGCCAGCGGTTTTCTTGGGTAAAATGGCGTGTTTCATTCCGTCGGTGTCACGAAATGGAGCAGATTAATCACGGAATTCGCGGATTATAAAAGGAGTCACTATGTCACTCCAGCTGGTCCCGACTTCTTTGGCGGACCCGATAGGGCCCGCCTTACTTCTCCTCGGAGGAATGTTCGCGCTGATCGCCCTGGCGCAGATGCTCATTCCCTACGGCCTGCCCGTCGCCCTCGAGACGACGAAGCAAGCCGCCGCGCCGGCGCTGGAGGAAGCGCGCAAGAACAACTGGACGATGGCCGTGGCGATCGTCGATACCGCCGGCAACCTGGTGTATTTCGAAAAGATGGACGGCACGCAAACCGCCATCGACAAGGCACGCTCGGCGGCGCTGTTCAAGCGTCCGACCAAGGCGTTTCAAGACACGCTGGCTGCCGGTGGAGAGGGACTGCGCGTTCTCGGCCTGCAAGGCGCGGTTCCGGTCGAAGGAGGCGTCCCGCTGGTGATGGACGGGAAGTTTGTCGGCGCGATCGGCGTCTCGGGCGGCACCAGCCCGCAGGACAGCCAGTGCGCGAAGGCCGGCGTGGACGCCGTGAAGTAGGCGTGAAGTAGGCGGCGGCGGTTCGATGCTGACACGGCCCTAAACACCAAAGGCCCGGAAGCTCCGGGCCTGTTGGTGACTTCGACCTCTCCGATCGCGGCTCTTGATCGCTTGTGCCGCTTACTGGCTTTTGGCTGTCGCGCTACTCCCACTCAAATTTTTCCAGGCGGTGTTCTGGGCAGTCATCCCGTTGGTCGTGCCCCAAACGATCGCGCTGCCGTTGGACTGCCCAATGGTATCGGTACCCCAGACGATGGCGTCGGCCCACGACTGAGGATCGGTCCAGACAACGTTGGTGCCCCAGACGATCGCGCTGCTCCAACTGGTATTGGTGCCCCAGACGATGGCGGATCCCCAGGCGGTTTCGTTGACGTTGACCGTGGTGCCCCAGACGATCGCACTGCCCCAAATCACACCCTTATTCCACAGGAGGGTCTCGCCACCAATCGTCGTCCATGGGTTAGGTGTTGCGGTCAGCCACCATCTCCCCGCCGGAGTCGAAGTGTCGATGGTCCGGCCGAGATCGATGGCGCCCCTGGTGTTCAAGGAGCCGGCGCCCTTCCTGAGCGGGTTGTATTCGATACCTGAATCGTCGTGGATCCCGACCGACGTGTACTGGAGGATCGCCTTCACCGCGTTCGGTGTGAGCGACGGGTGGTTCGGATAATAGTTCGCAGCTCGATTCGCCTCGAGCAGCAGCGCCACCGACCCAGTCGTCACGGCTGACGCCATGCTGGTGCCGCTGAGGAGCATGTAGCTGGTATTGGTCGTCCTCAATTGAGGATAGGTCTGGTAGAGGTAGCTGTTTTTGGCGGCGACCGCGACGATGTTGTGGCCGGGGCTGACGATGTCCGGTTTGACCAATGCGTCGTACCAGGTCGGGCCGGACGAACTGTAGTCCGGGATCCGGTCGTCGCTGCGTCTGACCGTATTCTGAATAGCGACCGCGCCGGTCGTGATCGCCGATGGCGCGTTGCCGGGCGACGTGATGCCCGCGTACCCGGGAACGCCGGTCGTCGGATTCTTGCCGTAGTTGCCGGCGGCGGCGACAACGATGACTCCCGCCTTCGAGGCCCGCTCGACCGCCTGCACTAACGGATCGGTTGCCGCAGGTTCGTAGATTGGATGTCCGAGCGACAGGTTGATGATGTCGACGCCCAGGCTCGACCGGTTGGCGACCGCGAAGTCGATCGCGCGGATGACATCACTCGTATAACCGGCGCCGTTCTTGTCCAGCACTTTCAGAATGACGAATTTCACCTTGGGCGCCAGGCCGTGATACGAGTAGCTGTCCGACAGAGCGCCCGAGCCGCCGATGGTGCCGGCGACGTGCGTGCCATGCCCGTACTCGTCTGAATAAGCCGACGTGGCGAGGGAGCGGCCGTTCGTGAAGTCGTAGAACGCCGTCACGCGGCCCTGAAACTCCGGCGACGATTCCAGACCCGAATCGATTATCGCGACGCCGACGCCGCGACCGGCCCAGCTCGTGTTGTCCACGCCGAGGGTCTGACGCAACACGGCCGGCGCCACGACGGGCCCGGACGTATCGGCTAAATTGGGCAGGACGATGTTCACCACGCCGCCAATGAGTTTCACCACGCCGCCGAGCAGACCGCCCACACCGTCCAGCAGGCCGTGCGGCCGGACAACGGCGTCGCTCGAGATCGAGAGGATCCCGTCGCTATCGGCCAGCGTCGCGAGATCCCCGCCGTGTATGACCGCGGTGAGCGCGTCGATCGATTCGTGCTCGCCAAGAATCTGGTCGCCGTGAGCGGTGAGGCTGGTACGCAGCGCCGGCCGGCTGCCAGGGCGGACGCGAATGATGACGCGCTGCGGGTCGGGCGTGCTGTCGTTGAGCACGGCGCGGAGCTGCGCGTCGAGCCGCTCGGCGCGATGCTGAAGCGCGCCACTCCCGGCGGCTCCCACCCGGGCATCCGCGATGGCGAGGACCGCTACGATCGTTACGAGCCCGATCGGGAGATGTCGAAGCACTCGTCTCATGCCATTTCACCCACGTGTCGGAAAGCGCCGGGATGCCGCGTCCAGAAGAGACACGACCAGAACCGGGTGGGGAAGGCTGAGCAATTGCGGCGCCAGAGTCGATCAAACAATTGACGCTTCTAAGTCTCACCAAACAAGCTGGTTATGACTTGATTACAAGAAAAGCGCGGGACCGCGGGCAGGACGATTTGTTCCGTTATTGAACGCCGCTCACGAGGCGACTGTACGGAACTTCATGTAACTGTGGGTGTTACGCGAAGTGTGCATTCCCCGCACGAGTGTGCCGTTTCAGGACCTCTGTGCGATACCCTGTGCGGCCAAGTCCGACGCGAGGTTCGGCACGCCTCCGGCGACTGCCCTGCCGGCGGCCTCGACAAGCTGCCGGTGAGCATCGTCAAAAGCATTCGGCGCCGCCGCATAGAAGCTGAGAACGCCGACGGTGCG
>QHWL01000181.1 GCA_003222555.1 Acidobacteriota bacterium
GGACCGCTGCGCTACTTCTCGAACCTGGTGATCCGCGACGGTGGACTGAGCGCACGCAGCCCGTTCGTGCCGGTGAAGGGCCCCGAACAGAACGTCAACTACGGTGTCGGCTTCGGCGGCACGATGGTTCAGAACAAGAGCTCTTTCTTCATCAACGCGTTCGGCATCAGCGCCTACGACACGCCAAACCTGAACACCGCCGTGCCAGGCGGCACGGTGGCTCACGCGCTGAACCTCAAGGCGCCGCGCGACAACGTCTTCCTCAACGGGCAGATGGACTACGCGGTGACGCTCGATCAGACGCTGCGGTTCGGGTACAACCTGACGCACGTCGCCAACGACAACCTCGGCGTCGGCGGCTACGACGAGCCGGAGCGCGCCTATTCGACCAGCAACGTCGTGCACACCTTCCGCGTCCAGCATTTCGGCCCAGTCGGGCGCCGCGCGTTCTGGCGTTCGCGCGTTCAATTCATCGCGACCGACACGAGCAGCGACTCGGCGACCGAGACGTCGACGACTCGCGTGCTCGACGCGTTCACCAGCGGAGGGGCACAGCGCGCCGGCGGCGATCATTCGAAGGCGATCAACGTCGCTTCCGATTTCGACTACGTGCGCGGCCGCAATTCGATCCGCACCGGCCTCGTCCTCGACGGCGCTGCGTATCACTCCGATTCGGCCACGAACTACCTCGGCACGTACACGTTCGCGAACCTGCAGTCGTTCCAGGCGAACCAGCCGATCAACTACTCGCGCCGCATCGGCGATCCAAACATCTCTTACGCCAACGTCCAGGCCGCGATCTACGCGCAGGACGACATTCGCGTCCGAAAGAACCTCACGCTGACCCCCGGCGTGCGGTACGAGCTGCAGAACCACGTGAGCCGCGATACGAATTTCGGTCCGCGTTTCGGCGTCACGTACGCCCCCACGGCAAGCGGCCAGACGACGCTGCGCAGCAGCATCGGCGTGTTCTACGACTGGCTGCCGGCGTCCACCTACGATCAGGTGGTCCGCGTCGACGGCTTCCATCAGCGGGAGATCAACATCATCGATCCCTCGTACCCCGACGTGCCGGTGAATTCGATCGTGCCGCCGGTGAATCGTTATCTGCTCGGCGACTCGTTCGCGACGCCGCGGATCACGCGGGTCAGCGCGGGTGTCGATCAGACGGTGATGAAGGTGACGCGCGTGTCGGCCACCTACAGTTACCAGCGCGGTTCGCGTCTCGCGCGCGGGGAGAATCTCAACGTACCTATCGAGGGCGTGCGTCCCGACCCGAGCTTCGCGAACATCATCGAAGTCGTTTCGGATGCCGCGTCGATCCAGCACCAGCTGCAGCTCGACGCGACGATCAATCCGGGCGCCATGCTGCCGGTCAACCGCAACGCGCCCCGCATCAGCTGGAAGCGCGCGACTGTCTTCGCCAACTACACGCTCGGCTCGATCCGCAACAACACCGACGGGCCGTTCGGCGTCTCGCCAACCGGCACGATCGCCACCGAATGGGGGCCGTCGGTCACCAGCGCCGGGGGCGGCGGCTTCGGCGGGTTCGTGCCTGGCGTGATCGCCTTCGGCGGCGGCTCCGGCGGCATCGACGTTCGACACCGGATGAACATCGCGTTCAACAACCAGATCGTCCGCAATCTTCTGCTCGCGGTGAACGTCAACGCGAGCTCGGCGCCGCCCTACACCCTGCTCACCGGCATTGACACGAATGGCGACGGCATCTTCAACGACCGCCCCGCCGGCGTCGGCCGCAGCACGCTGCGCGCGAGCGGCCAGGTCAACGTCAACACGATGTTCGGGTACGTGTTCACATTCGGCCGTGCCACCAATCCGGTGCCGCCCGGAATCGGCGTGTTCGGCGCCGGAGCGGCGACCCAGGTGCGGACGATCGAGCAGACGAACACGAAGTACCGGCTGCAGCTCTTCGTGCAGGCCCAGAACATCACGAACGAGCGCAACTATCTCGGATACAGCGGGACGCTGACGTCGCCGTTCTTCGGTCATCCGACGACGGTCAACGGGATGCGAAAGATCGACATCGGGATGGGGTTGAGCTTCTAACTGGCTCACGTCGCCGCGCGGTCGAGCCATTTCTCGGCTGGTGGCTGGTTGACCCTCGCCAAAACTCGTCCGAGTTGAATTTCAGCCCAACTCCCGCCACGATGCCGCATGCTGGAGCTGGTCATCGTGGTCGTCCGCGCACTCACGTTGGCGCTCCGCGGCCACCGGGAACTGGCGTTCGACAACATCCACTGGGCCGATCATCGCGATTCCGGAAGTCGGCGGCCTTCATCACCGCTACGAACGGCAGGCAGCGTAGGCGCCGGACTCGCCAGCGCGTGCCTGCTGGAGCTCAGTGCGGTGTGAGCACGCATCGCACGCAGCTCCGTTTCGTCACCGATACGACGTCTGCGCGAGCTGACGTCAAATTCAACGCGGGCTGAGTGTACGCAACCTGTGCCTCAGAGCTTGGGCCGGATTGCCTCGCCGGTACGCGCCGACTCTGTTTTAGCGAAGCACAGGCACAACATGCATTTCACGTCGCGGCTCGTCCCCCGAATACGGCGTCCTCGTCGGGCCGACTGACGAAGCGCATTTCCGGCGCGTGCCGAGCCTGCGGGTGCTGGTCCTCGGTGTATGAGCGCGCCCTCTTAGCTCTGCACAATCTCTGCACAATTTATTGCCGAACACCAGGTAACAGCAGGTTCTCATCCGAGCTACCGGCACGAAGGACCCGCGAGTCCAACCACCTGCATTACGCTGTTAACCGGAGGGTTGCTGGTTCCAATCCAGCCTGAGGAGCTATTTTCAAGGTGTATTCCGGGCACATGGGTTACAGTTCATTCCGGAGACAATGGTAACGCGGGGCAGACCTGAATGATCAGGCGCGAGTTTCTGAAAGTCGCCTCGACGGCGCTCGGGACGGTGGGCCTCGCGCCCCGGATGCTCGAGCGCGAAGCCGCCGCCGCCGCCGAGGTCGACGCGGCCAAGAGCGGGCTCGCCGATGTCGCCCTCGCCGCCGCGAAACGGCTCGGCGCTTCGTACGCCGACATCCGCATCAACCGTTACCGCTCCGAATCGATCACGACGCGCGAGCAGCAGGTGCAGAACGTCGCGCGGAACCAGGACTTCGGCTTCGGCGTCCGCGTGCTCGTCAAAGGCACCTGGGGCTTCGCCGCCAGCAGCATCGTCACGGCGGACGAGATTCGCCGCGTCACGCAGGCGGCGGTCGACATCGCGCGCGCGAACTCGGCGTTCCAGAGGAAGCGCGTCACCCTCGCCCCGGTCGCGCGCGTCGAAGCGAACTGGAAGAGCGCATTCGAGAAAGATCCGTTCGACGTGCCTCTCGATATCAAGATCCAGTTTCTGCTGACCTTGAACGGCGCCGCGATGAAGACCGCCGGCGTCAGCTTCGTGAACTCGTCGATGGTCTGGGTGAACGAACAGCGCTTCCTCGCGACATCCGACGGCTCGCGCATCGAGCAGTACCTCATTCGCGGTCTGCCGCAGTTCAACGTCACTGCCGTCAGCCGCCAGACCGGCGACTTCCAGACACGCCGATCGCTCGGCGGTCCGCAGGCACGCGGCTATGAGTACATCGAGAAATATCCGTGGCGAGCCGAGGCGCAGCAGGCAGCCGAGGAAGCCGTCGCCAAGGTGAAAGCGAAGTCAGTCGAGCCGGGCAGGTACGATCTCGTCATTCACCCGACGAACCTCTGGCTGACGATCCACGAATCGGCCGGCCACGCCACCGAGCTGGATCGCGCGCTCTGGTGGGAGGCCGACTATGCGGGGACCAGCTTCCTAACGCCCGACAACGCAGGCAAACTCCGCTTTGGTTCACCGCTCGTCAACATCGTCGCGGACCGCGTGCAGCCGACCGCTCTCGCCACCGTGGCCTATGACGATGACGGTGTGCCGGCGCAGCGATGGTACTTGGTGAAAGACGGCGTCTTCGTCGACTGGCAGACGACGCGCGATCTCGCGCCGCTCATCGGGCGCAAGAAGTCGTACGGCTGCCTCAACGCCGATTCGTGGCGCAACGTGGCGTTTCCACGGATGCCGAACGTCTCGCTCGAGCCGGGCGCGCAGGATACGTCGCTCGACGAGCTGGTCGCCGGCGTCGAGAAGGGCATTCTGATCTACGGCGACGGCAGCTGGTCGATCGATCAGCAGCGCTACAACTTTCAGTTCGGCGGCCAGACGTTCTGGGAAATCAGCAAGGGAAAAGTCGCGGGCATGATGCGCGATGTCGCGTACCAGTCGCGGTCGACCGATTTCTGGGGCGCGTGCGATGGCCTCGGCGGACGCTCGACCTATCAGTTGAACGGATCGTTTGTGGACGGCAAGGGCGAGCCCGGCCAGGTCGGCGTCGTCAGCCACGGATGCCCGGTGGCGCGCTTCCGTCAGATCAATGTGCTGAACACGTCCGTGTCGATGACGTGAGGCCGATGCAATGGTGCTGACAGAAACGGCGTCGCGCGCGGTCACCGACAGGCTGCTCGGCTCAGTCACGGCCGACGACGGAGTGGCGTTCGTGGAGAGCGAGGATTACTCGCATCTCCGGTTCGCGGCGAACACATTTCTCACCAGCGGCCGCCGCGAGGGTGTCAACGCGCGCGTCACCGTGTGGATCGGCAAGCGCCGCGGTTCGGCCTCGACGACTGATCTCAGCGATGCGGCGTTGAAGCAGGCGGTCGAGGACGCGCAGACGTTCGCCAAGCTCGCGCCGGTCGACGTCGAATACCTGCCGTCGCTCGCGCAGCAGACATATAAACCAGGCCAGGGTTGGGTCGACGCCACTTCTCGCATCGATCTGCCCGATCGCGCGCATCAGATCAGCGACGCGATTGCGCAGTCGGAGAAGGGCGGCATCATCGGCGCGGGCTTTCATCAAGTCGGTCTTCTCGCGCGCGCCAGCGCGACGATGCACGGCAACTTCAACTACGAGCGCGGATCGCTCGTCAGCCTCAGGATGACGGCGCGGACCCCCGACGGCAGCGGCTCCGGCTATTTCGCACGAAACCACTTTGACGTGGCCCGGCTCGACACGGCGCGCGTCGCGCGAGAGGCGATCCGGCGCGCGTCGGATTCGCGCGGCGCCCGGATGCTTCCGGCAGGGACCTATCCGGTCGTACTCGAAGCGCAGGCGGTTGCCGACCTTCTGGATTCCGGCGGCATGTCGTTCGACGCGCGCAACGCCGACGAAGGGCGGAGCGCGTTCTCTCTGCCCGGCGGCGCGACGAGAGTGGGTACGCGGCTCTTCGATCCGCGCATCAACATCGTGAGCGATCCGTGGCGGCCGGAGCTGTCGAAGTTCACGGCGTCAGACGAGGGGGTCCCGGCTGAGACCACGTATCTCGTTCGCAACGGCATGGTCGAGACCCTGCGGTACTCGCGCTACTGGGCCCAGCAGAAGAACAAAAAGCCGAGCGGTCCGTTCGCGTTCATCCTCGAGCCGTCGACGCCCGGCTCGAGCGTCGACGCCATGATCAAGACCGCGAAGCGCGCGCTGCTCGTGGCGCGCTTCTTCTACATTCGGACGGTCGATCCACGCTCGGCGTCGGTGACGGGGTTGACGCGCGACGGCGTCTGGTACATCGAAAACGGCGAGATCAAGTATCCCGTCCGCAACTTCCGCTTCAATCAGAGCATCGTCCTGATGCTCGCGCCGGGAAACGTCGATCTGATCGGCGTGCCCGAGCGCGTCGCGAGCAGCGAGGGGGGAAGGGATCCGCTCTTCGTGCCGGCGCTCAGGCTCAACGCGTTCAATTTCACGTCGCAGTCGGATGCAGTCTAGTACGTAGTGTCCGGCTTCCGCCTCCGCGTAAAGCTTCCGCCGTCGCTGAAGCTTCGGCGGACCGTGAGGGCGTCCGCCTGAAGAGGTTGTGAACAAATCACGTTCAACGCAG
>QHWL01000182.1:0-5879 GCA_003222555.1 Acidobacteriota bacterium
TGGCGGTGAAGAGGTCTCCGAGTTCAAGGATGGCGACGACCAGTTCGTCGTCCTCCTCAGGCTCGACGAGCCGTACCGCAACAATCCGCTCGGCATGGGGGATCTGCTGGTCCCCGCCGGCCCGGGGAAGACCGTCAAGGTGAGCGACGTGGCCACCCTCAGCCGCGCGAGCGGACCCGCCTCGATCGACCGGTACAACCGCCAGCGCCAGATCTCGGTGAACGCCAACATCGACCGCGTGCCGCTTGGTGAGGTGATCGCCGCCGCGCGCGTCATGGTCGACGAGCTGCACGTGAAGCCAGGGTATCAAGTGGTCTTCGGCGGCAGCGCACGGGCGCTCGCCGAGGCCTCCAACAACTTCGCGATCGCGATTGTGCTTGCGGTAGCGTTCATTTACATGGTGCTCGCCTCGCAGTTCAACAGCTTCGTGCACCCGCTGACGATCATGACGGCGCTGCCGCTCAGCCTACCGGCGGGGCTGCTCGCCCTGATGGCCTTCGGGATGACCTTGAACGTTTACAGCGCCATCGGTTTGATGATGCTGTTTGGCATCGTGAAGAAGAACTCCATCCTGCAGGTCGACTACACGAACACGCTTCGGCGGGACGGCATGGAACGGCACGATGCGCTCATCGCCGCCAACCACGTGAGGCTCCGGCCCATCTTGATGACGACTCTGGCGATTGTCGCCGGAATGCTTCCGATCGCGTTCGGCCGCGGCGCGGGCGCCGGCTCGCGCGCCTCGATGGCGGTGACCATCATCGGCGGCCAGGTGCTCTGCCTGCTGCTGACGCTGCTCATCACACCGGTCGTCTACTCGTGCTTCGACGACCTGCGCGAATGGAGCCCGGCGGCGCTCGTCCGGAAGCTCCGGACCAAGGGTCGCACTGAACGACCGGCCGAAACATAAGCGCCACACGGTTTCTCACGAAGGCACGAAGGATTCACGAAGAACACGAAGGACTTTTTGTACTAAGATTTCTTCGTGATCTTCGTGTCCTTTCGTGCCTTCGTGATAAACGTTCTCGTCAGCCAGTCACGAGCCTCAGAAGCTCCCCTACCGTCTTCCCGGTGACCGGATCCACCATGTCCGGCGCAATCTCCGCGAGCGGTTCGAGGACGAACCGCCGGCTCCTGAAGCGCGGGTGTGGCACAACGAGACCCGGTTCGTCGAGAATCCGATTTCCAAACAGCACGAGATCGAGATCGAGCGTGCGCGCCGCGCCGGGCATCGGCCTCTCCCGTCCGCGCTCCTGCTCAATCTCGAGCAATGCCTCGAGCAGCTCGTCTGGCGACAACGCGGTCTCGCCCACAGCGGCGGCGTTCAAAAACAGCGGCTGCCGGCCAGGGACGTCGACGGGATCGGTGTCGAAGAAGGTCGAAGCGCGGATGTTCCTGAGGATCGATCCGAGGCGGGACAGAGCGTAGTCGAAGTGTGCGCGACGGTCGCCAAGATTGCTACCGAGCGCGATGGCGACGCTCGTTATTCGATCCACCGCGAAGACAGCACCTCGCCGTGCGCCGCGGCGAGCGACTGGCCCCGGCGGCCGAGAAGATCGACGCGGCCGGCGAGCGCCTGCTCGAAGAAGCGCTGCTGCTCGAGCGTCTCGCCGAGGATGACGCGCAGCATCCCGCTCTGGCGCGCGTTGGTCATCGCCTCGACCCGAGGCTGCCACCGATCGACGAACGCCTGCGCGTCGCGGGCGTCCGCCTCGATGACGGCGCGCGCCGCCTCGGCGCCCTTGCCGGCGACCTCGCGCTGCGGCTCGACGGTGTCGGCCACCTGGCCGCCAAGATCCGCGATCGCCGTCGCCAGCCATGAGAGCTGCACGTCCTCGCGGTTGATGATGTATTGATACGTGTTGTTGGCGTCGTACTGGCTCACGAAGCGCGCGCTGTCCTCGTGCCGCAGGAACATCGCCAGTTTTTCGCGGTGGAACTGCTGAAGAAGAGCCAGAAGATCGGTCACAAATTCTGTCTTTCCTTGCACGTGATGCAGACACGGGTCCACGGAATGGCCTTCAGCCGCGCTTCGGCGATCGCCTCGCCGCAGTCGCGGCACATGCCGTAGGTGCCGTTCTCGATACGCGTGAACGCCTCCTCGATCGCCTGCAGGATCTTCGCATCGGTCTGCTTCAACTTGAGCTGGATGTGGACCTCATTGTTGCCGCTGGCTTGATCCGCCATGTCGCCCTGACGCGTATTGTTTTCCATCGAGGCCTGTAGCGGCTTGATGCCGCCGCTCCCGAGGATTTCGCCTCGCTTCCTGCGGAGCGCGTCCTTATAGCTCTGCACGTCCATTGCGTTTGGACTCCCGCCTTAGTTTCGGCCCGCGTGGCCTGGACAACAGTAGATCATAGCATGCCGTCCAACAGGGAGCGAAGGCGCGACAATGCAATGCGACGTTTGAACGCAGAGCACGCAGAGAAATTCTAGGATTTCTTCTCGGCGGCCTCGGCGGTCTCTGCGTTGAACGTGATTTGTTCACAATCTCTGAAGGCCTCCGCCACTACAGGCGTCTGAAAACGGCATCGGCACCACTGGGTTACTCCGCTCTGAGCGTGGCGAGCGGCTTGTGCCGCAGGACATCGAGACTGGAGACGACGCCGATGGCGGAGACGAGCAGTGCCGTGAGCACCACCCCGCCGACGTGCTCGCCGGCGAAGATCCGCCACGGAATCTCGAGCGCGTACCGGCTGACACCCCAGGTCAGGGCGATGGCGCCGAGCGATCCGACCAAGCCGGCAAGTGCCCCGAGCACTCCGTACTCGAACAGCAGCATTTTTGCGATCGTTCGGGTATTGGCGCCGAGCGTCTTGAAGACCGCCGCTTCGTAGACCCGCTGGAATTTCGTCATCGCGACCGCGCCGACGAGGATCAATCCGCCGCTGAACAGCACCAGGCCGCCCACGACGCTGATTGCCAGCGTGACCTTCGACATCACGTCGCGAATCGTTTCGAGAATCTCGTGGAAGTCGATCACCGAGACATTCGGAAACTGCACGACGAGATCGTGCTGGAACCGCGCGCGCGCGGGGGCGTCGTCCGGGCCTTTCAGCGGCGCGACGTAGGTTTGCGGCGCCTGGTCGAGAGCGCCCGGCCGGAACACGAACATGAAACCGCCACCGCGCGAATCCCTCCAATCGACCTCGCGAACGCTCGTGACTTTCGCATTGATCGGGCGGCCCAGAATGTCGAACCGGACCGTGTCCCCAACGTTGATCGAGAATCGCTGGTGGATGCTCCGCTCCACCGACACTTCGGGATCGGGGGAAGGCCCATGCCAGAACTCACCATCGATGAGTTGCTCATTCGGCTCGAGCCTGTCGCGGTACGTGATGGTGTACTCGCGCGCGAGGGATCCCCGCGCGCGAACGTCCTCGAAGCTTTCGAGGTTCGTCTCGCGTCCGCTGACGCCCGTGACTCGCGCCCGTAACACGGGAATCAGCCGCGATTGCCCGCCGCCGTACGCGGGATCGGCCAGAAAGGCCCGGACACCTTCGACCTGGCCGCGCTGGATGTCGAGCAGAAACATGTCCGGCGCGTCCTGGGCGACCTCGACGGAAAACTCACGCAGCAGACTCGCCTGCAGCGACCGAACGCCGACGATGAAGAAGCATCCGAGGCCGACGGCCAGCAGAACGACGCGCGTCTGGTTGCCAGGCCGCGACAGATGAAGGACGGCGTGACGCAGCGGGAATGAGCGCGCATTGGCGAGCGGCGCGATCAGGCGGACGAGCGTTCGGCCGGCCAGCTGTAGGACGAACGCCAACGTCGCAAACCCCGCGCACACGATGACGCCCACCTTGATCGACGCCGCCTGCCACGCGGCGACCGCGACGAGGGCGAGACACACGAGCGCGATCGCGGCGATGCGCGTCCAGTCGCGCCGGCCCCGCACGGGCTCGTCGCGGAGGAGCACCGACGGCTTCACGAACCGCACTTCCAGAAGCGGCACGATCGAGAAGAGCAGCGACACCAGCACGCCGATGCCGACGCCCTGGGCCGCTGCGCTCCAGGTCACCCCGTAGTGCGCTTCGGCCAGAATCGACGTCGATGAGCTGAGCGCCAGCGGAATCGCCCCAATCACGCCGCTTGCCAGCGCGACCCCGAGCAGGCTGCCGGCGAGCCCGAGCGCCATGACCTGCAGCATGTACACGGCGATGATCTGACGGCTCCGGGCTCCGACGCACTTCAGCACGGCGATGCTTCGAATCTTTTGCTGGATGAACACGCGCGTGACGCTCGAGACGGCGATGCCGCCCAGAATCACGATGACCAGACCGACGAGGCTGAGATAATTTTCCGCCCGATCGAAATCGCGTCCCACTTCGTCGTCGGTCGCGCGGTACGAGCGCGCAGTGACGAACTGGTCTTTGAAATCCTCCGTCAGCCCGGTCACAAGCGGCTCGATGCGGTCGTCCGGCACGCGCACGAGGAGCACGCGACGCGCGCGGCTACCGAAGCTCAGAAGGCCGGTCGACCCCAAGTCGTCGTAATCGATGAGGATGCGGGGGCCGAGGCTGAACTGACCGATGCGGCGGCCCGGCTCGCTCGCGATGACGCCGCGAATCGTGAACGTCGTCATGCCGATCGTGAGGCGGTCGCCGACCTTGACGCCAAGCGCCGTCAACAACTCGGCACGGACGAGCGCGCCGTGATGTTCGAGAATCGCGTGTGAGTAGGGCTGGCCCGTGTCCAGACCGACAGTGCCGTACAGCGGGAACGCCGGCTGCACGGCCTTGAGCTCCACCATCCGCGCGACCGCCTTCGATCCGTCAGCCGGCCGGACCATGGTCGGCGTCTCGACGGTCTCGGTCCGCTCCGTAATCCCCGCGTCGGCAAGCCGGCGGTCGATGGAGAGGCGGGCGGCAGGCGTCCAGTCGCGGTTGGTCGCGATCAGCACGTCGGCGGCAATGAGCGATCGAGCTTCGCGTCCGAACACGCCGCGAACGCTTTGGATGACCGACCGCAGCGCAACGATCGCGGAAACGCCCACGGCAATACAAACGAAGAAGAACAAGAGGCGCCGCCACGACGCCCGCGTCTCACGTACGGCCATAACCAGCACGAAGCTCATAACGGCTCGACGACCCGGCCGTCGCGAAGGATCAGCCGCGCATCAGCCGCCGCGGCCAGCTCGGCGTCGTGCGTGACCAGCACGATTGTGGTCCCGCGCGCGTGGTTGATGTGGCGCAAGAGATCCATGAGGTGTCGGCCGTTCGTGCTGTCCAGATTGCCGGTCGGCTCATCGGCTAGCACGATAGGCGGGTCGTTGGCGAGCGCACGCGCCAGCGCGACCCGCTGCTGCTCGCCCCCGGAGAGCTGCGACGGATAGTGATGCGCACGGCCGGTCAGCCCGACTTCTTCGAGCAGCGCCTGCACGTGAGCCCGCGGATCCGCGACGCCGGCAATCTCCATCGGAACCGCAACATTCTCGTATGCCGTGAGCGAGGGAATGAGGTGAAAGAACTGAAAGACGAAGCCAATCTTCTCGCCACGCAGCCGCGCCAGCGCGTCCTCGTCGAGCTGTGTGATGTTCACGCCGTCAACCAGCACATCGCCGGAAGTCGGCGCGTCGAGGCCGGCGATGAGGCCGAGCAGCGTCGACTTCCCGCTGCCCGAGGGCCCCACGATCGCGATGAACTGACTTTTCGGGATCTGCATGGTCAGGGGATGAAGGATGGTGAGCGGCGCGCTTCCGCTCATCACCGTTCTTGAAACACCCCGCAACTCGATCATGATCCGGGAGGCCCGTCGCCCCGGACTCTGGTTCGAGGCTGCGCCTCCAGGATGGGCCTGAGCGCTGCCCACACGGTGTCGGCGACGATGCGGGCGCCCTCAGCGGTCGGATGAATGCCGTCGCGCTGATTCAATTC
>QHWL01000182.1:6065-6473 GCA_003222555.1 Acidobacteriota bacterium
TCTGCTTGAGTTGCTGCACCGGTAGGCCCCGCAAACCGTCGTTGCCGCCGAGCGCGACGATGAGCACCTGGACGTCACCGGTGAGCGCCCAGTCGAGCCGCGCGAGGCCGCCGGCCGATGTATCGCCAGAAACGCCGGCATTGACGACTTCGAAGTCGAACCCCTCTGCGGTAAGACGCTGTTGCAGCAGCGCCGGATACGCCTGATTCGGAGACAGACCGAGGCCCGCGGTCAAGCTGTCGCCGAGGATGACAATTCTCGGGCGCGCGACCCCCGGAGACGGGTCGGCCTGATTTTCCGCGGGCCGTGGAGCGCCGACTTCCCGGCTCTCGGAGGTGGCCGCCGCCGCCCGACGCTCCGCTTGCAGGGCGTCTGGCGATCCGCACCCGATCGCCGACACAAGAGCAG
>QHWL01000183.1:0-2311 GCA_003222555.1 Acidobacteriota bacterium
TATCCCAGCACGCCATAATCCTTCGCGAGCTCCGGGTTCAGGACGCCGGTGCCCTCGAGTCGATCCACAACCAGTGTGTTGTTCAGGCAGATCGTCACGATTTCGTCGAAATCGGCGACGGCGGCTTCGACCTGCGAGGAGAGATCCACGGGAACCGCCAGATCGCGGGCCAGGCCCCCCGGCGCCAACACGCCTCGAAGGAGCCGCGAGCCGGTGAATCGCTTGTTCAAGCGCAGCATCCGCTCGCGAATCCTGAAGCAATGCGCGTGTGCCACTGCGAACCCGGTGTCGTTGACGATCGCGCCAACGTCCGCGATGTGGTTGTAGAGACGCTCCAGTTCCAGCAGAATCACGCGCAGCAGCCGGGCCCGCGGCGGAACGTCGGCACCCGCCGCCGCCTCGACGGCCTGACAATACGCAAGCGCATGGCCGACACTGGTGTCGCCGGACACGCGTTCGGAAAGTTCCACGCCGTCGAGCGGCTGCCGCCCTTCGAAGAGCTTCTCGGTGCCTTTGTGCGTGAAATACAGACGGGATTTCATGTCGATGATCGTCTCGCCCATCACGCTGAATCGAAAGTGCCCGGGCTCGATCACCCCCGCGTGCACCGGGCCGACAGGGATTTCATAGATGCCCTCGCCGCCCACCGAGGTAAATGGAAACGGCTGGCCGTCATCGCCGAACGCTCCGGTGATCGCATCCTTCCGCAAAGGATAGTAGCCCTCGGGCCAGAATCCGTGTTTGACGAGTGGACGCGGATTCGGGTGTCCCGGTACGGCGATGCCAAACTGATCCCGCATCTCGCGCTCGAATCGTGAAGCCGGATAGTGGTACGGCGCCAACGATGGCAGCTCGGGCTCCGCGCCGTCGAGACGGGTGGATGCGTGGAGAAACCAGTTCGCGGTGCGGTTCGCGAACAGGTAGTGCACGAAGAACGCACTGGCTTCTTTTCGAAGATCATCCCCCGCCATCAGAATCAGCTCCGCGCCGAGATCCCGACACACGATGTCACCGAGGCCCTTGACGTCGGCCGGTGAGATACGGCAGTGCGCTTCGTTCGCACGTGGTGTCGTGACGTCTCGAACGTCCACCGGACCGTCGGCAAGCGCGCGCACAACGAGATCGAGGCTGCTCGTGCTTGTCATGGGATCAGCGTGGCGACGCATTGATGAATCAGCGTCGAGATCGAGGACGGTAACGTCACACCGAGGGCCACCAGAATGACGACGGGAAGGGTCAGCACCGCGACGGCCCACCCGCGACGTTCGCCGACGACGACGCCGGGGGGCGCGTCCCCGTACAGCATCCGATTGAGGTGGCCGACGAGCGAGATGAACGCCGTCAAAAGCAACAACAGGACGATGCCGGCGAGCCAGAGGCGTTGCGAGAGAATCGCCGCCCGCACCAGGAGAAACTCGGAAACAAACAGCCCGAACGGGGGCAGACCCACGAGCGCCAGGATGCCGGCGGCGAACAGTGTCCCAGTCCAAGGCATCACTTGCAATAATCCCGTGACCTGGTCGATCTCCGTCGTCTGGTACCGGTGCAGAACGCGGCCAGCGAGCAGAAAGCTCATCGACTTCGCCACGGCGTGATTGACCACGTGCAGCCACGCCGCAAACACGCCCAACGGGCCGAGCGCCAGGCCGATGCTGACTAGGCCCATGTGCTCGACGCTCGAATAGGCGAGCATGCGCTTGTAGTGGCGCTGAATCAGCAGGCTGAATGTGCCGGTGAACGTCGGATTGACCGCGCCGTCAATCACGGCCTTCCATCGCGCGATCGCGTACATCGCCACCGCCAGCAGTACGCCGGACATCATCGCGGAGATCGGCGACGGTGCCTCCGAGTGCGCGTCGGGCAGCCACGTGTGCATGGGCGCCAGGCCCGCTTTCGTGCCATAGCCGACGAGAAGGAACGCGAACGCCAGCTGCAGGAGCTCTGGGTGGAGCGAGGGTGCGGCGTCGCGAAGCACGATCCAGTTCAGCGATTGCGGGACATCGCCGGCGGTTGCCACGAAGTCGAAATAGGCCAGCACGGTCCCGGCCAATGCCAGCGCGATGCCGACCGAACAAATGAGGAGGTACTTCCAGGAGGCCTCGACCGACGCCTTGGTAGGAATGAGCGGAATGGCCATCGCTGACATGATCGTCGTCGCTTCGATGGCGACCCACATGAGCGCGACGTTCTGAATCGTGACCGCCGCCAGCATCGTGAAGGCAAAGGCATTCATGAAGATACGGAAGCGGCGTGCCTCCGGCGCGCGGGTCTCTTCCGTGCGCCCCAAACCAGGCCCCAGGGCCGATGCCAG
>QHWL01000183.1:2447-8512 GCA_003222555.1 Acidobacteriota bacterium
GGTGTATGGGCGAACGAGAATCGAGAGACACGTCGCCAAAAGCGGCGGTCCCAAGAGAAGCAGCAAAGTCAGCATGTCGACCGTACCGCTCGTCAATGCCGGAGGCGCGTGAGCTGTTCGACGTCGATCGTGTCGAACGTGTCGTGAATCTGGTAGGCGAAAATCTGCATCACCAGAAACCCCATCAAGGCGTCGAGGAACACACCGACCTCGACCAGGAGCGGCACGCCGTATGTGCCGACGGCCGCGAGCAACGCAATCGCGTTTTCGAGCATCAG
Source organism: Acidobacteriota bacterium (assembly GCA_003222555.1). Classification (GTDB taxonomy): domain Bacteria; phylum Acidobacteriota; class Vicinamibacteria; order Vicinamibacterales; family CAVVIG01; genus JAHFUJ01. Next base: position 2,726 of record QHWL01000183.1, read on the forward strand.
GAACCCGATCACCTGCGTGATCGCCTTCCTCCGGCTCACGATGATGAACAAGCTCACGAACAGGAGCGCCATTGCCAGCGGCAGTCCTTCGCGCGTGGGCAAATCCGTCACCGCAACCCAGGGCCGCGCCAGCACGTACGCGAACAGCACGAGGAGGCCGGCCACGAGCAGCGACGTTTCGGTGTTCACGTACGGGGTAATCTGCGGCTGCTTGCCGAATCGCAGCTGCATCGCACGCAGCAAAGCGGGTATGGCAATGCCTTTCAGCGCCACGAGCACGCCAGCCACCACGTACAACCGCCAGTCGCCGCCGAAATAGCCGACGGTCGCCGTGACCGCGGCCAGGAGCCACGCTTGCCATCGGTAGGCGCTGATATATGCCGGAACGTGTTTGCGCCAGAGCACGATCAGGCCGGTGAGCAGCATCCCGCTGCCGCCCAGCATGACCAGTTGTGAAAACATGGCGTCCATCATTGTCTCCAGGGTCTCCAGGGTCTCCAGGGTCACCTCGCCAGAAACGTCGACATCACGGCGAGGAGCGCCAGCACGAAGGAGACGCTCAACAGCTCGGGCACGCGAAACAGCCGCAGCTTCGCGACGCGGGTTTCCAACACGGCAATGGCGGCGGCCAACACGCCGAGCTTCGCGATGACGCTTCCCAGTCCAATCAGCAGGGCCATCGGCGCGAGCGATAGCGCGATACCCCACGGCATGAAGAGGTTGGCCGCCAGGGTGAGAAACACCAACAGCTTCAGCGCCGCTCCCCATTCAATGAGCGCCAGGTACGGGCCCGAGTACTCGAGCACCATCGCTTCGTGAATCATTGTCAGTTCAAGGTGCGTCGACGGGTTGTCAACCGGCAGCCGGCCGGTTTCCGCAAGCGTCACGATGAACAGCGCCGCAAAGGCGAGCAGATGCCCCGGCCCGAGTGCCGCACTCGGCTGGGTAAGGGTGTGGGCGACAATCTGGGAGAAGCTCGTCGATCCCGCGTTCAGGGCCAACGCGACGATCGACAACGCGACGGTCGGCTCGGTGAGAGCGACAACAGTCATTTCGCGGCTGGCACCCATGCCGCCGAACGGCGAGCCGGTGTCGAGGCCAGCAAGCGCCAAAAAAAAGGTGCCCAGTAGCAACAGATACACCGCCGCGAACAGATCGCCCACCACGAACGGGCTCACTTGCGCGACGACCACAGGCACGAGCGACGCCACGACAACGGTGGTGCCGAAGACGAGGAACGGCGTCGCCTTGAAAATCCACGAGGCTGTATGCGACACGACCGCCTCTTTGCCGAAAAGTTTCCGGACGTCGAAATACGGCTGCCACGGCGGGGCGCCCCGCCGGCCCTGCAGTCGCGCCTTCAGCCAACGGATGAAGCCGGCCAGCGCCGGCGCAAGGGCAACGGCCACAAGCGTCTGCCCGGCGAGCACAAGGTATCGGGTCACTCCGCCCACCAGGCCGAGACGAACGCCACGGCGAGCGCGCCGGCAATGTAGAGCAAGTACACGTGCACGGACCCCGCTTGCAGACGCCGCACGTAGGTCGCGAGCGTGCGCACGCCGCGGATGACGGGATCGTATAGGGCCCTTTCGAGCCACGGGACCACCTGGCTCGTGTAGGTAATGGAACGCACGAAATACGGCGACTCCGGGTGCACGATGACGCTGAGATCCTCGGTCGGGCGGTATAGCTCCGAGAAGATCCGCCGCAGCGGCTCCGCGAACGCTGAAGACGTATATTCCATGCGCGGGGTCTGGCGAATCCGGCCGCAACCCCATGTATCCGCAGGCCGCACCGCGAGACCGCGCGCGCGAATCGCAATCGCCACCACCATGACGACCAACGTCAACAGGCACGCGATCAGCAGTGGCGAGGCTCGAGCGATGCCGTTCGGCGAGAGCAGCCAGACGCCCGTGCCGCTCGTCGCAGGTGAAGGTGGAGCGGCCCCTGGGAAAGGAGACAGGCTGTCGAGGATTCGGTACATGTGGCCCAGGGCCCGCGGCGCCTCCAGGCCCAGCACCACGCACCCGAGCGCCAGCACAGCCATCATGGCGCGCGTGGACCAGTGGACCTCTCGCGCGCGAGCGGCGGCGTCGGAACGGGGCAGGGCCAGAAAGCTGATGCCGAACGCTTTGACAAAACACGCGGCCGCCAGCCCGCTGGTGAGCGCGAGCACGCCAACCGCGAGCGGTGTGCCAATCGCGATTTCAGGTCGGGGAATCTGCGCGCCGGACAGGAGCGCTTGAAACACCATCCATTCCGACGCAAACCCGTTGAGCGGCGGCAACGCGGCGGCAGCCGCCGAACCGATCAGAAAAAACGCGGCCGTTTGCGGCATGCCCTTGATGAGTCCGCCCATGTGCTCCATGTTTCGCGTGTGGGCCCGATGGACCACATTGCCGGTCGCCAGGAACAACAGCCCCTTGAAGCAGGCATGGTTGACCGAATGGAGGAGCGCAGCCCCGAATCCGACGAGCGCCAGCGAATGGAGGCCGTAACTCTGCAGCACCAGACCGGCACCGATCCCGAGAGCAATGACGCCGATGTTCTCGACCGATGAGTACGCCAGCAGCCGCTTGAGATCGTTTTCGGCCAGCGCATACAGCACGCCGACGAGCGCCGTCAGCGATCCGGCGACGAGCACGACGCCTCCCCACCATTCCGGGCCGGTCCCGAGCAAATCGATCGTCACGCGCATCAGGCCGTAGATGCCAAGCTTGATCATCGCCCCCGACATGAGCGCCGACACGTGAGACGGCGCCGCCGGATGCGCGCGCGGAAGCCACACGTGCAGCGGCACGAGACCGGCCTTCGAGCCAAACGCGACGACCGCCAGCAGGAAGACGCCATTTCGTGCCGCCGGGGACAAACCCGCGGCGCCCGCGCGCAGGTCCGCGAACGTGGTCGCGTCGGCACCGGGGGCCATCATCAGGAACATCGGAACCAGCAACACGAACCCGAAGTGCGTCATGGCGGCGTACCACAGGCCCGCTTCCCGCGTGTCGCTGTGCTCGCTCTCCGTCAACACGAGGAAGTACGACGTAACCGCCATCAGTTCCCACGCCAACAGAAATGTGAAAACATTCCCGGCGCTCGGGACGAGGCTCATTCCAAGAAGAAAGCCGTTGAACATGAGCCCGAAGGCGCGCAGCGAACGGCGGCCGTCGTAGGCGGCCGTATAGGCGATCCCGTAAATCGCGGCAGGAAGACTCACCGCGGCAACCAGAGCCAGGAAGAGCGCGCCAAGCAGATCGAGCCGAATCGCGACGCCGCCGGTGGTGGCGGCCAAATTCGGAAGAACGACTTCAAACGGGCGGTGTGTGGCAAGAACGGTCAGAGCTGCCGCAAGGCCCGCGGCGCTCCCGACGACGGCACCAATTCCGGTGATCACACGGACCGCGCGGGGCGATGGCGCCATCAGCGCGAGACCCGCGCCGCCCATGTAACCCGCAACCATCACCCAGAGCGCGACGCCGATCACGTCCATCAGCGCGCCTGAGCGCGATCGAGCGCCTGCAGGATGCCACGCAGGATGTCGGAAGGCTCGGGCGGACACCCCGCGATGCTGACGTCGACCGGAATGACGCGTTCGACCGGACCGACAACCCCGTAGCCGTTCTTGAAGACGCCGCAGGTCTTGGCGCAGTCGCCGACGGCGACCACGAATTTCGGCGCAGGTGTCGCCTCGTAAGTTCTACGGAGCGGGATTTCCATGTTGCGGGTCACCGGGCCGGTGACCATGAGTAGATCGGCATGACGGGGCGAGGCCACGAAATGCAAGCCGAAGCGTTCCATGTCGTAGATCGGGCTGGTCAGCCCAGCGATCTCGATCTCACACCCATTGCAGGATCCGGCGTCGACGTGGCGAATCGCGAGCGCCCGGCCCAGGAGGCGCTTGATTCGCTGCTCGAGCGCACGGCCGACCTCGACACTGGCCGGGTCGCCAGCCTCCAACACCTCGGTGACGACTCCCGTTCTCCAGATCTTCGAAAACAGCAGCATTTGGAGGGCTCAGCCGATGACGGCATCGGCGTGCGGAGGCTCATTCATCACGGAGAACGAAGGGCACTCGTCGTACCCTTGGTGTCTTCGTGATTTCGTGGTTGCATTTAAGTTCGCCGTTTCCTGGTTGTATTCGAGGATCCTAATACGGATCGGACGCGCGAGCGCGCGAAACAAGTTTGGGTGAGTGCAAGACGAGAGACCTGCGCTAGCGTCCTGCGCGACGCCTTCGTTACTCGTCGCGCAGGGCTTTAGACTTGCGGGCGGGCGAAGTGCTGTTCGGCCAGGGTGAGGCAAGCCGGGCATTCGGCAATACGACGGCGACCGCGAGGGCTACGGGGGGCCAATCAGGCCGGCCACGGCGGCACGCAACATCTCTAGCGAGGGTGGCTTTGAAAGATGCGCTTCCTGTGCCCACCAGGGCGGATTCTCCCGGTCGAGTATGTCGGCATGGCCGGTGAGGATCAGGACCCTCAGCGCCGGCCGCTTCTCGCGCATCCGGGCCATCAGCTCAGCACCCGTCATCGAGGGCATCAGATAGTCGGTGATGAGCAGATCCAAGGAACCGAAGTTGGAGGCAACGTGTAACGCTTCATCCGGGTCGCGGGCAATCGACATGCGGTAGCCGACGAGTGCGCGCTTCAGCACATCCAGCACAGAACTGTCGTCGTCGACCACGAGAATGTGCTTCACAGGATTACGGATCGAGCTCTTGCAGAACTACCCTGTCATCGCCCTGAATCAGAACCCGCTAGTCGATTACGCCACCGAAAGAACAACGTCCTGGACGCACACCCGCTCGTGTTCATCAAAAACTGATCGCCCGCGACCCGCAGGGTCTCACGCGAGGTCGGCGACGACTGTCAGGACACCCGCTGAAGAAGCTTCGGTTGGAGTTCGCGTTCCGCCCGAAGCCAGTCCTCGAGATCGCGGCCGTGCTGGCTGCCCCGTGAGAGAAACAACTCGTACGCACGACGGGCGATTTCCTCACGAGAAATGACGACTGCAGGCTGAGACCGACGGCGAGTGCCGGATGGGGTGTTGGTAGTCGACGTAGGCATTGCGACACCTCCTTGCTTACAACAGGTTTGTGGAATTGTACCCCAACCATCGGTCTTGACAACCCGATATTGAACCGGGCATTGTCAAGCGGCAGAGCTCGGTGGTGGAAGGGAGTTTCGGTCGGCGTTCGTCAGGTCATCAGTTCATCTAAGGGGTGAGGATATGACGAAAATCGCATTCATGATCGCCGCATGCTTGATAATCGCGCCGGCGACCTTCGCGGCCGAGCAGACGTGGACCGGCGCCATCACTGACACGATGTGCCCGAAGTCACACCAGGCCAACATCGCGCACAAGCTCGAAACTTCCGGAGAGAGGATGACGGACCAGGAGTGCGCTGTGGGTTGCGTCGGGCACAGAGGCCAGAAGTACGTGTTCGTGTCCGACGGGAGAATCTATAAGATCGCGAACCAGGACTACGCTGGCCTCGCCGATCACGCAGCACGTGCCGTGAAGTTGACGGGAAGCCTGGCCGGCGACACGATCAAAGTGTCGCATATTGTCATGACGGACAAGCGCAAAGGCCGATAGGCGGACGCGCCGTTCGAAGCAGCGGGCCGTTGACAACACGTACCACGGCGACACGGAGCTCGGAGGACTCGATGGACGAGAAGACGCTGTTCCTGAAGTTCTGGGAAAAAGAAGCCCCGGCAACCCGGAAAGTGATCTCACGGATCCCCGAGGGGTCGCACTATCGGCCCGACCCGAAATCACGCACCGCCC
>QHWL01000184.1 GCA_003222555.1 Acidobacteriota bacterium
CGATCATCCGGAACAAGCTCTGGTTCGTCTCCTCGCATCGCCGCCACGGCCAGGTCCAGCGCATTGCGAATCTCTATGAGGATGCCAACTGGGCCGCCCGCACCTTCGGGGCGCCCGCAGCGGTGTGGAAATACGCGCCGGACTTCAGCAAGCCGGTGGATCCCACCGAGGACAACCAGGCGCACAACATCCGTGTGAACTGGCAAGTCTCGCCGAAGGACAGGATTAACGCGTCGTACGACTACCAATGGAACAGGAACCAGAACAACATCAAGCAACTCAACTCCGGAGGCCTGGCGTGGGAAGCGAACTCGGCTGGGGGCCAATTTCGTTGCGGCGTGGAACACCTGTACCAGGCGACGTGGACCCGCACGGCCACGAACAAGCTCCTCTTTGAGGGCGGCTGGAACTTCATCCACCATGAGGGAGGCGTCTTTCCACACGCCTGTATTACGAACCCCGACCGGATCAACATCCGGGACGTTGGGGTCAACCTCATCTACAACGGTGTCGGCGTTGCCGGCTCGACCGATTCGCAAGGCCCGACTAACCAGCGATTCTCGGCCTCCTACGCGGCCGGCGCTCACACCTTCAAGGTTGGCGTGCAGGCCATTGAAACCGCCAGGCGGTATCTGAACGGGACCGACCGCGGCACCATCCCCTTCACCTACACGTTCAACAACGGAGTGCCCACCGGACTCACGCTGTTTGTGTCACCGGTCCTCCAGCCGGCAGCCGAGAGACTGGGTCTTGGTCTCTTCGGCCAGGATCAGTGGAGAATGGGGCGCCTGACGCTGAACCTGGGCCTGCGTTACGGATACCTCAACTCGTATGCCCCTGCCGTCGACCGGGCGGCAGGCCTTTTACAGGATGCTCACACGTTCCCCGAGGTGGATTGTCTCCCCTGCTGGCACGATATCAATCCCCGGGTGGGAGTGGCCTACGACCTGTTTGGTGATGGCAAGACAGCGGTGAAGTTCAACATTGGGCGCTACGCGGGCGCGGGCACCACCGGCTGGGCCGAGGTGTTCAGGCCTGTGACGGCCTCGGTCAACACCACGACGCGGTCCTGGACGGATACCAGCGGCGATTTCTACCCCAACTGCGACTTGCGCAACCCGCTCGCCAACGGTGAGTGCGGGCCGGATGCGGACCAAAGCTTCGGCCAGTTTCAGGTCCGCACCCGCCCAGCTCCCGGGTTCATGACGGGGTGGATGAAAGGCGGCTACAACTGGCAGACGTCGCTGAGCGTCGATCGCGAGCTGCGACCGGGCGTCGCGGCCAACGTCGGTTATTACCGAACGTGGTTCGGCAATTTCACTGTTGTCGACAATCAGGCGGTGACGCCGGCCGACTACGATCCGTACTGCATCACGGCGCCGACCGATCCGCGCTTGCCGGACGACGTCAGGGGGCAGCAGATCTGCGGGCTGTACGACATCAAGCCGGCCAAATTCGGCCAGGTCGACAACGTCATCGGGCTTGCGAAGAATTACGGCAAGATGACCGAGGAGTACAACGGCGTCGATGCCTCCGTGAACGCCCGGCTGCCGGGGGGCGCGCAGCTGTCGGCCGGCTGGAACGTCGGAAACTCAATCAGCCTCTTTGCGGGTGGCGGAGGCTCGGTCTCCGATAAGGTCAGTCGATGCTTCGTCGTGGACTCGCCGCAGCAATTGTTCAACTGCACGACGGGTAACCAGTATCAGCACCGGATCAAGGTGAACGCCTCCGTGCCGCTGCCGTGGAGCCTCCAGGCTGCCGTTGTCTTTCAGTCGCTGCCGGGACCGCTCTGGGGAGGTGCATCGGCGGGAGTCGGCGGCACGACCAGCGCCACGGGCGTCGGTGGTGGAACGGCCACCGGTTACGGCGGCGGGGCGGTCTATACGGTCACAACCGCCCAGATCGCGCCGTCACTTGGCCGCCCTCTCGCCGGGAACACCCGGACGGTCTCGATCGACCTCCTGCAGGCCTTCAGGTACTCGCTCGACGCTCGAGTCAACCAGCTCGACCTTCGTCTCAGCAAGATCTTCCGTGCCGGCAAGAGCCGCATACAGGGAAACTTCGACGTCTACAATGCGTTGAATGCGAACACGGTCCTCAACGTGCAACAGCAGGTGGGCCCGAAGTGGCTGCAGCCGACGCAGATTATGCCGGCGCGCCTGCTCAAGCTTGGCATCCAGGTCGATTTCTGATCGGAAGGGGGAACGTTTCAGTAAGATCGACGATCACATCGACTCCCTGTGCTTCCGACGACGACCATGTCATGCCGGCCAAGTACGCTCATCCCGCGTGTGATGACGAAGAAATAGAGAGGAGGTCCCTGTGACCAAGATCGGCCTGTCGGGAACGGTTCTACTCGTCCTATGCTCGGCCGTCGGCTTCGCCCAAACCGGTGGCGGTCGAGGCGGTGGCCCCCTCACACGCCATCAGGCGCCAACCGACAAGGCTCTTGACTTCCAGCTCGCGACGCTGCAGGCAGAGTTCGCCGATATGAGGGCGCAGAAGCGCATCACGACGCGACTCCTGGAGGGAGGCACCTACAGTCTGAACGCCCGCTATCTGGCTGGTGCCGAAGCTCCCCAGATCCACAAGAGCATCATCGAGGTCTACTTCGTGCAAGATGGCACGGGGAACTTGGTGACTGGCGGTTCGATCGTCGACAACGCCATTCGCGGCGGCGTCGAGCGGACAGTCAAGGCTGGAGATGTCGTCTTTATTCCACCGGGTGTGCCGCACGGCTTTCGTGATGCCAAGACACTCTCGTACCTGAACATCCACTTCGGTGGAGCGGACTAGCCATGCGATGCATTTCTGAGAGGAGAGAGGGCCATGAAGAGGATCATCCTCGGTGTTCTGATCGGCATGTTGGCATCCACGGTGTGGCAGACCGTCACGCATTCGCAATCACCCACGCCGCCACAGACCGCGCCGGCTGCGATGTCGCGGTTCGGGCCGGGCACGCCTCCGCAAATCGCGTTCGATATCCCCAAGACCGATATTGACACGCTCTTGAAGAACGCGCCGCCGGCGGTCGATCAGCAGCTACGCGTGGTCGACATGGGCAAGTACAACCTCGCCGTCGGTATCATCCATCGGGGGCCGACCAAGGATGAACCTGGCACCCCGGCGGCCGGGCCGTATCACGACTACACGGCCGAGGTCTACATCATCCAGTCGGGTGGAGGAATCCTCACAACGGGAGGGACGGGAGAGAAAAAGCCGGGCGCCAATTACAACATTCTGAATGGGCCTGGCGGAAACCAGACCGCCGGCCCCGGCTCAGTGAGCCGCAGGGTGGGACCCGGCGACATCATCATCATTCCTCCCGGCGTGCTTCACGCATTCAGCCAGATCACGGATCACGTGACGTACCTGAGCGTGCGGCCCGACCCCGACCGCGTGCTGCCGGGCGGCTACGTCAACCCCTTGCTGGTGAAGAACCAGATGCCAGCCGTCAAGTAGCGGCTGGAGGAATGCCTTGGCTCCCCCGAGGATCGTTCTCTTCGTTGTCGCGTTGTACCTCGTGGTTTCGGTATCGAACCTGGCGTGGGCCCAATCTGCGACGACGGGCGCCATCGCCGGGGTGGTGAAGGACACGTCGGGCGCGGTGATGCCCGGTGTCACGGTCGAAGCGGCCAGCCCGGCGCTCATAGAGAAGGTCCGCGTCGCAGTCACCGACGACCAGGGCAACTACAAGATTACCGAGCTGCGGCCCGGCACGTACTCTGTCACGTTCACGTTGCCCGGTTTCAGCACCTACAAACGCGAAGGGATCGAGCTCACCTCGGGGTTCACCGCGACGGTGATCGGGGAGATGCGCGTGGGGGCTCTGCAGGAGACAGTGACGATCACTGCCGAGTCTCCGTTGGTTGACGTTCAGAACGTGCGCGACGAGAAGGTGCTCTCGCGCGAAGTGCTGGATACGCTGCCCACGTTCAAGTCGACGGGCGGCTTCATGGCGGTCACCTTGTCATCGGCATCCCCCGGCACCCAGGACGTCGGGGGCAACAAGGGCGAGAGCGTGGCGACCATGCGCATTCATGGCTCACTCACCGGCGATTTGCGCTGGAAGCTCGACGGGATGAACTGGACCACGGTCCTTGGGACCGGTTCGACGAGAACCCACCGGTGGAACACCGTGGGCGTCCAGGAGGTGGTGGTCGAGGCCGGCGGCACACCGGAGAACGAGACCGGCGGTGCGCAGCTCAACTACATCCCCCGGGACGGGGGCAACCGCTTCAGCGTGTACAGCTTCTCCAACTATACCCACAGCCACCTGCAGGGGAACAACTTGACGTCGGCTTTGCGCGCGCGAGGGCTCTCCAGCGCGCCGGGGGTCGACAAGATCTGGGATTACGGGATCGGCCTCGGCGGGCCCATCTTGAAAGACAAGCTGTGGTTCTATCAATCCAATCGCTGGTGGGGCGGCTCGGAGATCCAACCCGGTCAGTACTACAACCGGACGGTCGGATCGATGGTCTATACCCCCGACTCGAGCCGGCCCGTCATCAGCAGCAACTGGGCCAAGGATTTCGCCGGCCGCGTGACGTGGCAAGTCGCGGCGCAGCAGAAGATCAGCTTCTCCGACAACGTTCAGCGCAACTGCAATTGTGTCTCGGTGGGAGGCGCCAACGCGAGCGCCATTGTCTCGCCCGAGGCGTCCACCAATTCCGACAACTTCTGGAACCAGGTGGCGCAGTCGACTTGGAGCTACCCGGCCACCAATCGCCTGCTGTTCGTGGCCGGCATGTCTTACGCGCACTTTCCTCAGAATTCGCACCTCGTCTTTGGCACGACTCCCCAATTCATCGGTGTCCAGGACCTCGGGACCGGCTACCTGTACAATGCCCGGTCCACCCTCACCACCGTCACCGACTACGGCGAGAATCGACGCCGAGACACGATTAACGAGCAGTTCTCGACGTCGTATGTCACTGGATCGCATGCGTTCAAGACCGGCGTCCAGCTCATGCAGGTCCTGGACAACGAAAACAGCTACATTCCCAACGACCTGACGTATCAGCTCCGTAACGGCGCGCCGTCGTCAATCATCGAGTGGGCGTCGCCGCTGGTGCACAACACGCGCGTCCGCAGTTACGCCCTGTACGCGCAGGATCAGTGGACCATCCGGAACCTGACCGCCACCTACGGCTTGCGGTTCGATGCGTTCCGCGGTTACGTCCTGCCGTTGAATCTCCCGCCAGGCCAGTTCGTGACGGCGCTGCAATGTTCGGGGCCGACCAACCCGCCGTGCACGCAGGTGCAGGTCCCGACCGGCCGTTTCCTTGCGGCGCGCAACTATCCGCCCGTGGACAACGTGCCCCGTTTCAAGGATCTCTCGCCGCGGCTCGGCGTCGCCTACGACCTGTTCGGCAACGGCAAGACCGCGGTCAAAATGTCGCTGAACCGGTACGTGGCCGGGTTGGGGGTCGGGACGCCGCAATCGGTAGCGCCCGCGCTGGCGATCGTGCTCAGCACGACGCGCACTTGGAGAGACGATAACGGCAATTTCCTCCCCGACTGCGATGTGCAGAACCCGACGGTCAACGGGGAGTGCGGCGCGATCGCCAACAGCGCATTCGGCACGCCCGTCGTCAACACGACCTATTCCAGCGATACGATGACCGGGTTGGGCAACCGGGCGAACGAGTGGCAGACCTCGGCGGGCATCCAGCACGAGCTGCGGCCGGGCGTGGCCGTCAATGTGACGTACTACCGAACCTGGTTCGGCAACTTCACCGTGACCGACAACACGGGGGTGACGCCGGCCAACTACGATCCGTACTGCATCACCGCGCCTGTCGATCCGCGGCTGCCCGGCGGCGGCGGCAATCAGGTCTGCGGGCTGTACGACATTCAGAAGGTGTACTTCGGCAAGGTCAGCAATCTCATCACGAAGGCCGAAAAGTTCGGCAAGCAGATCGACCACTACAACAGGGCAAGCAGATCGACCACTACAACAGCGTCGATGTCAACATGAACGCCCGGTTCAGCCGCGGCGGCTTCTTGGCGGGCGGCGTGAGCGTGTCGCGTGAGACGACGGACAACTGCTATGTGAACAGCGATCCAACGGCGTCAGCTCAGCTTGCCCCGGGCGCGTCGGCGACGGTGACGCTTCCACGCACGCAGGCGTTCTGCCACGTGAGCCCGCCGTGGTCGGCCGGCACCCAGATCAAATTGAATGGCGACTATCCGCTACCGTGGTGGGGCCTCGATGCGGGCGCAGTGTTCCAGAATCTGCCCGGGATCGCAGACGCGGCCAATTACAGCGCGCCGAACGTCATCATTGCGCCGTCGCTGGGGCGCAATCTCGCCGCGTGCCCAACGGCGACC
>QHWL01000185.1:0-364 GCA_003222555.1 Acidobacteriota bacterium
TCGTGGGGACGGTCTCGCAAATCCGTTTGCAGCCTGTCGTCGTGCAGAACGTGACCACATACGGAACGATCATCGACGTGCCGAACAAGGACCTCAAGCTCAAGCCGGGCATGACCGCGAACCTCAAGGTGCAGATCGCCAGACGCGCTGACGTGCTTCGCGTTCCCAACGCGGCTTTGCGCTTCCGCCCCAGCACCGACGTCTTCGCCGCGCTGAATGAGCCCGTTCCGCCCGAAGTTCAGTTTGGTGGCGGTGGACGCGGCGGCCGCGGCGGCGGTCAGCGCGCGGGCGGCAGAGGACGCGAAGGCGATGCCCAGCCGGCCGATGTTGGATCAACGGGCGCGCCGGCAGCCTCAGCGCAGCA
>QHWL01000185.1:430-6473 GCA_003222555.1 Acidobacteriota bacterium
GGGCGACGCGCGGGCTGGCGGCCAGTTCCGTGGGGGCGGCCGGGGCGACGGCCGAGGGCCAGGCGGCGGCGACGATGCGGACCGGCGCGCGCGGGCGATGGAGCGCTTCAAGAGCATGTCGCCCGACGAGCAGACGCAGTTCATTGCCCGCATGAAGGACCGCGGCCAGGACGTCGCCGCGCTCGAGCAAACCCGCACGGCCAAGGCGCCCAAGAAGCCGGCAACTCAGCCGAAGTACGGGGCGGCGCAAACCGGAGAGACCATCGACGCGCTGTTCGCCCCGCTGCCGCCGGTGGAATCGCAGGGACGCGCGTGGCTCTACGTCGACAAGCAGCTCAAACCGGTCCGTTTGCGCCTCGGCATCACCGACGGCACGAACACGGAGCTTCTGGACGACGTGCTGCAGCCCGGCTCGCCGGTTGTCACCGGCGTGATCATGAGCGGCACACGGCCGACCGGAGCCCCAGGCGCGGGCAATCCGCTGTTGCCTCAGCGTGGCGGCGGCCCGGGTAGGGGTCGGTAACGACGATGCCGACGGTCATCTCGGTCAAAAACCTCATCAAGACGTACGCCGTTGGCGAGGTCGAGGTCAGGGCGCTACGCGGCGTGAACTTGGACGTCGAGCGGGGGGAGTTTCTTGCCGTGACCGGCCCGTCCGGATCGGGCAAGTCGACCTTCATGCACATCGTGGGGTGCCTCGATCGGCCAACCTCCGGCCAGTATTTCCTGGACGGCCAGGACGTGTCGCGGATGTCGAGGGACCAGTTGGCATCGATTCGAAACAAGAAGATCGGGTTCGTGTTCCAGGGATTCAACCTGTTGTCGCGGACCTCCGCCCTCGACAATGTCGAGCTGCCGCTGCTCTACGCCGGCTCCGGGATGAAGGGCCCTGAGCGGCATAAGCGCGCGATGGAGGTGCTCAAAGCGGTGGGGCTCGAAGATCGCGCCGACCATCACCCGAATCAGCTGTCCGGCGGACAGCAACAGCGCGTGGCCATTGCCCGGTCGCTCATCAACAACCCGTCGATCCTGCTCGCGGACGAGCCGACCGGGAACCTCGACACGCGGACCAGCATCGAAGTGATGGACATCTTTCAGCGGTTGAACCGCGAGCGGGGCATCACGGTGCTGTTGATCACGCACGAGCATGATATTGCCGAGTACGGCACGCGCATGGTGCAGTTCCGCGACGGGCAGGTCGTGATGGACAGGCCCATCCAGCGGCGGCGGCTCGCCCAGGACGAGCTCGTCACGTTGCCCGCGGCGCAGGCGGTGTAGGCAGGGCTGAAGCGCCCATGAAAACACGACGTTTGAACGCAGAGGTCGCGGAGAAATGCAACCATGAAAACACGAAAAGTACATTGGCTTTCTTCGTGCTTTCGTGGTTGCCTTCAAGAACATTAAGAACTTCTCTGCGGCCTCCGCGGTCTCTGCGTTGAACGTGATTGGTTCACTATCTTTTGCCTTGCGGGAGTGAAGGAAGAGAAGCTATGTCGCTCTTGATGATTTTTCGGATCGCGTTGAAAGCAATGGGCCGCAACAAGATGCGCACAGCGCTCACCATGCTCGGCATGATCATCGGCGTCGCAGCGGTCATCACCATGGTCGCGCTCGGCACCGGCGCGCAGAGCTCGATCGAAGCGCAAATCCAGTCGGCCGGCACCAATGTGATTATCGTCTCGGCTGGCAATTTCATGGCTGGGGGCGTGCGACAAGGACAGGGAGCGGCGAGCACGCTCCTGCCGGAAGACGCGGCCGCTATCGCGCCGCTGCCGGGCGTGCAGTATGTGGCCGCAGGCTTGAACACGCGTGGCCAGCTCGTGGCCGGCAATCAGAATTGGAACACGCAGGTCCAGGGAACCGACGTCGATCTCCCGCTGATTCAGGCCTGGCAGATCGAACGGGGCGCATTCTTCACGCCTCAGGATGTGACGACAGCCGCGAAGGTCGCCGTGATTGGGAGCGTCGTCCGCGACCAGCTCTTCGGGCCCGACGCCAACCCCGTGGGCCAGGTCATGCGCATCCAGAAGCAGCCGTTCAATATCGTCGGCGTGCTCGCGGCGAAGGGGCAAACGAGCATGGGCCAGGATCGCGACGACGTCGTGATGGTGCCCTATACGACCGTGATGAAGAAAATCCGCGGGGTCACCTTCATCAACAACGTGACCGTGTCGGCCGCATCGTCCAACGAGGTGAAGGTCGTGGCCGACCGGATCGCGACGCTGTTGCGCGTGCGCCATCGACTGCAGCCGGGCGATCCCGACGACTTCATGGTCCGGACGATCGAGGAAATGGCGAGCGTCAGAAAAGAAGCGACGCAGACGATGACGGCGCTGCTGGCGAGCATCGCCGGCGTGTCGCTGCTGGTCGGCGGAATCGGCATCATGAACATCATGCTCGTGTCGGTGACCGAGCGCACGCGCGAAATCGGGCTTCGCATGGCCATTGGCGCGCGAGGCCGTGACGTGCTGCTCCAGTTCCTGGTCGAGGCCGTGGTGCTCAGCCTGTTCGGGGGAGCAATCGGCATCGCGCTGGGATTCGGGCTCTCGAGGGGCATCACGTTCTGGATGGAATGGCCGACGACTGTGTCCACCAACGCGGTCGCGGTGGCGTTCGGATTTGCCGCGGCGACGGGCGTCTTCTTCGGGTTCTACCCGGCACGCAAAGCGGCGGCGCTCGATCCGATCGACGCGCTCCGCTACGAATAGGAGTGAAACCAAGGATGCGAATCACTCTTGCCCTCGTCTTGGGCTCGCTCGTCGCCACGGCCACGCTGCCCGGCTGCTCGTTCGGCGAGGCGTCGCCTCAACAACAACAAGGCAATGGAGGCGGCGCCCAACGGCAGCCCGCCGTCCCGGTGACCGTCGCGCCGGTCTTGAAGAAACCGATGCCGCTCCAAATCAGCGTCATCGGGGCGGCCGAGGCCTTTTCGACGGTCGCCGTCCACGCGCAGATCACCGGCGAGCTCATGTCGGTGAACTTCAATGAAGGCGACGACGTGAAGATGGGACAAGTCCTCTTCACGTTGGATCACCGTCCACTGGAAGCGGCGCTCCAGCAGGCGGAGGCGAATCTCGCGCGCGATCTCGCTCAAGCCGCGAACGCGAGGGCCCAGGCGGTCCGGTACCAGGATCTCGCGGAGCGCGGTATCGCGACGCGCGAGCAGGTCGGCACGATGACGACCAACGCCGAGGCCCTCGAAGCGACCGTCGGCGCCGACCGCGCCGCGGTCGAGAACGCCAAGGTGCAGCTGCAATATGCAACCATCGCATCGCCGCTCTCCGGACGGACCGGCGCGCTCATGGTCCACGCGGGGAATCTGGTCCGCGCCAACGACGCGGCGCCGCTCGTGGTCATCAACCAGGTGGCCCCGATCAATGTGTCGTTCGGCATTCCCGAATCACAGCTGCCCGACTTCAAACGCTATCTCGCGCAACGATCGCTGCACGTCGAGGCGCGTCCGCCCAACGAAACCGGTCCGGCGTCGACCGGCAGAATTTCATTCGTGGACAACGCGGTGGATCAGACAACCGGCACCATCAAGATCAAGGGCACTTTTCCCAACGACGATCGCCGGCTCTGGCCGGGCCAGTTCGTCAACATCATCGTGACGCTGACGACCGACGCGGCCGCGGTCGTCGTTCCCACGGTCGCCGTTCAGGCCGGCCAGCAAGGTCAGTACGTCTTCGTCGTCAAGCCGGACGAGACCGTCGACTTGAAGCCGGTCACCGTCGCGCGGACCAGCGGCGCCGAAACAATCATCAAAGACGGACTCAAGGCGGGTGAAACCGTGATCACCGACGGCCAGATCCGCCTGGTGCCGGGCAGCCGGATCAGCGTGAAAACGGAACCCTCTCAGAAGGTGGCACCGTGAGCCTCTCGCCGGTCAGTGATCTGCCGACGATCGACTTCCCGACCGTTCAGGGCGGCGCCGGTCGTGCGGGCGCGAGCCCGGAGACGATGGCTTCGGCGGTCGGCGTCAATTCGATCAATTCGACGAGCTCGCGCGGGAGCACGAGCATCACGCCGCAGGTCGATCTGGGTCGCAACATCGACGCGGCGGCGCAGGTGGTTCCCGACACGAGGAGCAGCAGCGGCCCCGCGTAGCGCCGACAGTTCTTTCGCCGCGTGTGTCGTAGTGGTGCAGCCTCTCGAAAAACGGAGGCTCCGCCAACAAGTGCGCGGGCCGTGTAAGAGAATGGTAAGGAAAGCCTCGCGTTCGCGCTGATTTTTCGTGAGTATACTGTAAGGCTGGCTCTTTGCGGCTGGTCAATGCGTTAAAAGGACGGGCATGCCAAATCGGAGTGCGTGGATGAGTCTCGGCGGCTGGCGCCACGGGTTTGTTGTGGTCGCCGCGGCGGCGCCACTGTTGGCGGCCTGCGATACGACTTCAGGACAAGCAGGCCGTGGCGGTGGACCGCGGCAGAGCGTCGCCGTCGAGGTGACCTCGATCAAGCGCATCGCCGTCCAGCGCCAGATCGATCTGTCCGGGACGCTGTTGTCTCCCGATCAGGCCAAGGTCAGCAGCGAGGTCGCGGGCGTGGTCCGCGAAGTGCCCGTCGAGCTCGGCAGAGAAGTCAAGAAAGGCGACGTCCTTGTGCGCCTCGAGCCGCGCGAGATCGAGCTGGCGCTGGATCGGGCGGAGAGCGCGCTGCGGCAGGTTGAAGCGCAGCTCGGAATCACTCGGACGCAGGACATCGAGCCGCCCCCCGATGAACAAATCGCGTCGGTACGTCAAGCTGCGGCCAATCGCGACGATGCGCGCGCCGCCGTCGAGCGGGCTCACCAGCTGAACGGCCGCGGATTGGTGTCACAGGTGGATCGCGAGACGGCCGAAACCCGACTCAAGGTGGCCGAGGCCAACTACTCGGCCGCCCTCGATACGACACACAGCCTCAAAGCCTCGCTCCAGGACCGTCGGGCGTCGTTCGAGCTGGCCAAGAAGAAGCTGGCCGACACGGTCATCAGGGCGCCGGTCGCCGGATCGGTGTCCGAACGGCTCGTGCAGCCGGGCGAATTCATCCGGGAAAACATGCCCGTCGTCACAATTGTGGCGATGAACCCTCTCAAACTGAAAACTGCCATCCAGGAGAAGTTCGCCGGCGTCATCAGGCCAGGCCAGCCGGTGCAGTTCGAAGTGGAAGCGTTTCCGGATGAAACGTTTACCGGCCGGGTCGCCTATGTCAGCCCGGCAGTCGATCAAGCCACGCGCACGTTTGCCATCGAAGCGATCGTCGCCAACGACGACCGGCGACTCAAGCCCGGATTCTTCGCGAAGGGGATCGTCGGGACGAAGCTGGACGAAGACGTGACGGCCGTCCCGGAGGACGCAGTGTCCACGATGGCCGGCGTCTCGTCGGTGTACATCGTCGAGGACGGCAAGGTTACTCAGCGGAGCATCACGACGGGCGTCCATCAGGACAAGCTGCTCGAGGTGATCTCCGGTCTGAAAGGCACCGAAACGCTCGCCAGCAGTAACTTGAGCCAGCTCGCAACCGGCACGCTGGTGCACAGCGGCAAGGACGGCGACGCCATGCCGACCGGAGGTGGTGGCGGCCGGGGGCGCGGCAATCGGGGTCAGGGCGGTAATCGCGGCGAAGGAGGACGGCAGTGATTCTTGCAGACGTCAGCGTGAGACGTCCCGTCTTCGCGATGATGATGACGGCGGCGCTCATCGTGCTGGGGATGTTCTCGTACAAGGACCTCGGCCTCGATTTGATGCCGAAGACCGACGTCCCCGTCGTCAACGTGTTCGTTCAGTTGCCCGGCGCAAGCGCCGAGGAGATCGAGACGCAGATCACCAAACGGATTGAAGAAGCCGTCAACACGATCAGCGGCATTGACGAGTTGCGGGCGAATTCCGACGTGGGCCGTGCCCAAATCTCCATCAATCTCACGCTCGAGCGCGACATCGAGGCGGCCACTCAGGACGTCCGCGACAAAATCGCCACCATCGTCAACCAATTCCCGCGCGACGCCAAGCCGCCGGTAATCCAGAAAGTGGACCCCGATTCGCAGCCCATTCTGGTGTTCTCCGTCTATG
>QHWL01000185.1:6485-7859 GCA_003222555.1 Acidobacteriota bacterium
GCGCGACCAGAAAGAGATCACGGAAATCGTCGACAAGAAGGTCAAGCAGGACCTCGAGACGCTGGAGGGCGTCGGCTCGATCACCTTCCAAGGCGAGCGGAAACGCGAAATCCAGTTGCTGCTCAATGCCGACCGCCTCAACGCATACGGACTCTCGGTCGATGAGGTGCGTAATGCTGTCGTCCGGCAGAACGTCGAAATTCCTGGCGGAAGCTTCGTTTCCGGTCCGGCGGAAGTCGCCCTCCGAACGATGGGCCGCATCAAGGACGTCGACGACTTCAATCGCATCGTGCTCACGTACCGGAGCGACGGCTCGGTCGTTACCTTCGGCGACATCGGCCGCGTCCAGGACAGCGTGCAGGAAATCAAGAGCTCGCACAGGACCAACGGCATCTCGGCCATTGGCGTGAATCTCCGCAAGCAATCGGGCACCAACACCGTCGAAGTGGTCGATAAAGTGCTGGCCAAGCTTCAGCAGATCCAGCGGACCCTGCCGCCCGACCTTCAGATCAGCATCGGGGACGATCAGTACATGTTCATTCGCCGATCCTTCGAGGACATCAAGCTGCATTTGTTCCTCGGCGGCCTGCTCGCGTCGATCGTCGTGTTCCTGTTCATCCGGAACCTGCGCGTCACGTTCATCGCGGCCCTGGCGATTCCGACGTCGATCATCGGCACGTTCACGCTCATGAAGGCGTTCGGCTTCACGCTCAACAACATGACGATGCTGGCGCTGTCGCTGGCGACCGGCATCGTGATCGACGACGCGATCGTCGTCCTCGAGAACATCTTCAGATACGTCGAGGAAAAGGGCATCACCCCGAAGGAGGCGGCGGCCGCGGCCACGCAGGAAATCGGCAGCGCCGTCGTGGCGACGACGCTCTCGCTGGTGGTCATCTTCCTTCCGGTCGCCTTCATGACCGGCCAGGTCGGCCGCTATTTCTACAGCTTCGGCATCACGGCGGCCTCGGCCATCCTGATCTCGATGTTCGTGTCGTTCACCCTGACGCCCGCGCTCTGCGCCTGGTGGATGAAAAAAGAGGACACGAAATCGGACCATTCCACGACCAAGTCCAGTGGCTTTTACGCAAGGATGGACCGGGTGTACGGGAGCATGCTGACCTGGTCGCTCCACCACCGAGCGGTGATGATCGCGATCGCCGTGGCGGTCACGGCCTCGGCCGTGTTCCTGTACCCCTACGTGGGCAAGGAGCTGGTGCCCGATGACGACCAGGGGATGTTCAACATCAACATCCGCCTGCCGAGAGGCACGAGCTATCCGCGCACCGAGGAGTACATCGCGCCGATCGCAAAGGAGGTGCTCGCCCTGCCCGACGTGCGTCGCGTCAGCCAAAACGTGAATTCGGGGTTTGC
>QHWL01000144.1:0-3747 GCA_003222555.1 Acidobacteriota bacterium
CCTTTGAAGTACATGGCAATCTCGCCGCGCTGCGCCGGCATTGGCGAGCCGGCCGCGAGCTCGAACCGGCCGCGCACTGCCCGCAAGAACGCGTCCGGGGTGAGGCTGCCGAGATCTCTGACGATCCGGTTGTACGGGAGGATCTGGACCTGGTCGTGGGGGAACGCGACCCCGAGAAACGTCGAGTAATCGGCGCCGTCGCCAAGCGGAGCGCCGCCAGCGCCGCGTTCGCGGATTTCGGCGCGCGCCCGTGCCGCGCTCGCGGCCCGATGGTGCCCGTCGGCGATGTAGAGCGTCTCGATGCCCGCAAACGCCGTCACGAGCGCGTCTCGGTCCGCTCCGCCGGCGCGCCACAACGAGTGCCGCACACCGTCGGGCGCCTCGAAATCGAACAGCGGTTGATCGCGTGCCACGCGTCCGGTGATGCGACCGACCTCGCCCGATGCGCGATGGACGAGAAATACCGGTCCCGTCTGCGCGCCAAGCGTCATCATATGCCGCGTGCGATCGTCCTCTTTGTCGCGCCGCGTGCGCTCGTGCTTCTTGATAATGTCACGGGTGTATTCGTCGAGCGAGTAGCAGGCGGCAATCCCGGTCTGCTCGTGTTCGCCCATTCGCAGGCGATAAAAATAGACGCTTGGTTCGTCTTCGATGACGAGCGACGACTCTTTCAGTTTGTCGAAGTTCTGCGCGGCGCGCTGATACACAGGGGCTGAATAGGGGTCGGCGCCGGGCGGCAGCTCGAGCTCCGCGCGCGACACGCGCAGAAAGCTCAGGGGGTTGTCAGCGGCAAGCGCCCGTGCCTGGTCGACGGTGACGACATCGTAGGGCACCGCCGCGATGCGAGCGGCAGACGACGACCTGGGGCGCATCGCACGGAACGGCTGGAGCGTCGCCATGGGGCTCAAAGTATATGTTACGGCCCGATGACGGCCCCGCGAAGCGAGCCTGTAGTGGCGCAGGCCTTCAGAGCCGGTGAAAAAACCGTTTGACCGCCGAGACCGCGGAGAAGAAAACGCTAAGAATTCTCGGCGTGCTCTGCGTGCTCAGCGGTAGAACGCCGTATCTTTCACACGCTCTTCAGGCCTGCGAACGCGGGGCCAAAGCCCCGCGCCACGCTTGTGAAATGGGTGTCGCGCGAACCCGCCGGAGTACTTCATGCTTTGAGTCGTGGGAATAGCCGCTCGGCATTTCCGCGATTGACCGCCTGCCATTCGGCTGGTGAGAATCCGCCGTAGGCCTCGAGCTTGTCGTCAGTCAGAGGATATTCCCGAATGGGAACGTCGCTTCCGTACAGGACTTGCGACGTCGAAACGATATCCTTCAACGCGTCCAGGGGCGCTGCCGCTCCGGCGTGCGCCGTATCGAAATACAGCTTCTTGAATTCGTACTCCACGCCTCGTGGCACCCGGTCGGCAAATCTCTTTGGAAAGTCGTCGATCATGCGCGGCGCCAAAGTCGTAAAAGCCCCGCCCGCGTGCGTGAAGATGAATTTGACGTCGGGACAACGCGACAACGTGCCGCTCAGGAGAAGACTATCGATCGCGCGCGCAGTGTCGATGTCGAACTCGATCGTGCCCGTCAGACCCGCCATGTCGCGGCAGCAGGTGTGGTGGGCAGGGTGAAAGAACAAAACGGCTCTGCGGCGATTGAGCTCGTCGAACACCGGTGCAAAAACGGGATCACCAGGCCATTTATCCAGATAGGAGGTGAAGAGACCGAACCCATCCGCCTTGAGCGTATCGAGCGCGTATGCAATCTCCTTGAGACTCCCCTCCACATCGGGCATCGGCAATGTCGCGAACAGGCCGAACCGGTCGGGCCTGTCTCTCACGACCTGCGCGCCATAGTCGTTATTCTGGCGCGCCAGGCTGCGCGCCCGTTCGCTGCGGTCGCTCAAAGAATCCCTGACCAGACCTTGTATCGGCGACAAAATCGACGTCGCCACGTTGGCCTTGTCCATCTTTTCGAGCGATACGGCTGGCGACCAATTTCTGTAAGCAGCCGTCGGGGCAATTTCCCGGTCCATGGCTTTCACGTAAGATGGCGGAGCCATGTGATGGTGCACGTCAATCCGGCCTCGCGTGGAACGGGTGACTTGCGCGATCACTGTGATGGCGCCGCTCGCGGGCAGCATCGCACCGGCGCCGGCCACGGCGAGCGACGTCAGAAACTCGCGCCGCGAAGCGCCGGAAGTTGGAGTGGCGGAATTGGAGTGGCTCACGCTCGCGGCCGCATCGCCGTTGGCCAAGATGCGATCTCTCATTGGCTCACAATCCTCCGTTCCCAACTTCTGGGTATTAGGCCACACCATATCATTTTTCCAGGCGCCGAACACGATACCTTGTCCAAACGGCAGCCGCCGCGAGCGACCAGACAAATGTGACACGTACAACTCGCGGAGACTCTTAAGATGGCCGTCATGATTGAAACCACCTCCGATCTCGCCGCACTGAGCGAGAGCAACTAGTGGAACGGCGCCCGCCGGAGTTGGCGGCCGCTCTTTCCGAGCTGCGTGCCGACGATCAGGTGATCGCCTTTCGAATCCTGCCGCGCGGCTTGGCCGCCGCTGTGTTCGAGTACATGCCCCCAGAGAGCCAGTACAGCCTCCTCAAAGCCATGGGGCAGGAGGACGTCGCGGCGCTGCTCAACCGAATGGCGCCCGACGATCGGACCTCCCTGCTCAGCGAACTTCCCGCGAACGCGACCAAGCGGCTGCTGGAATTACTGACGCCGGAGGAGCGCCGGGAAGCGGTCACGTTGCTCGGCTACGCGCCGGGGACGGTGGGACGTCTAATGACGCCGCACTACATCGCCGTCAGAGAGGACTGGAATGTTCAACATGTGCTCGACTACGTGAGGGCCCACGGCCAGAACAGCGAAACGCTCAACGTCATCTACGTCGTCGACGAGGCGGGTGTCCTCATTGACGACATCCGCATCCGCGAGTTCCTCGTCGTGCCGCTCACCACCCGCGTCTCGGATCTGATGGACCGCCGGTTCGTGACGCTCAAGGCGACCGATACACAGGAGTCGGCGGTCGCGGTCTTCAGGCGCGAAGACCGCTCCGCGCTTCCAGTGACCGACACGGCCGGCGTCCTCATCGGCATCGTCACAGTGGACGACGTGCTAGACGTGGCGGAGGAGGCGGCCACGCGGGACTTTCAGATGGTCGGTGGCTCCGAAGCGCTCGATGAGCCGTACATGCAGATTTCGCCGCTTGGAATGGTCAAGAAGCGGGCGGGCTGGCTCGTGGTTCTGTTTCTCGGAGAGATGCTCACGGCGACAGCCATGGGGTTCTTCGAGAGGGAGATCGCTCGCGCCGTGGTCCTCGCCCTGTTTGTGCCGCTCATCATCTCGAGCGGCGGCAACTCCGGCTCGCAAGCCTCGACGCTCGTGATTCGGGCGCTGGCCATTGGAGAGCTCAAGCTCGCCGACATCTGGCGCGTGATCCGGCGGGAGTTGTTTTCGGGACTGGCGCTGGGGTGCATCCTGGGTGCGATCGGCTTCCTGCGAATCTCGATCTGGTCGGCCTTCTCCAGCATCTACGGACCGCACTGGGTGCTGGTGTCATCGACCGTTGCGCTCGCGTTGGTGTGCGTCGTTCTCTGGGGCACCTTGGTCGGTTCGGTTCTGCCCTTCGTGCTCAGGAGGCTCGGCTTCGATCCCGCGACCTCATCTGCGCCGTTTGTCGCGACGCTTGTCGGCGTGACCGGCTTGATCATCTATTTTTCGGTGGGGGTGCTC
>QHWL01000144.1:3841-13939 GCA_003222555.1 Acidobacteriota bacterium
GGCGTGCTCTGCGAGCTCTGCGGTCAAACGTCGCGTTTTTTTACACGCTCTAATCTAAAGCCGGACACTAATACGGGCGTTCAGGCAGTTGATCCCGCCGACAGAGCCGCTTTCATCCGCTGCAGCGTAAACGGCACGGTGCGCAGGCGGACGCCGGTCGCGTCGAAGATCGCATTCGCGAGCGCCGCGGCCACCGGCGCCGTCGCCGCCTCACCCGCGCCGAGGAGCGGCTGATCGGGACGGTCGATCAGCACCACGTCCACTTGCGGCGCCTCCGGGAACCGCAGAATCGGATAGCTCGCCCAATCGACGCTCGTCACGCGCGAGCGATCGAACGTCACTTCCTCGTGCAGTGTTCGGCTGATCGTCTGTACGATGGATCCCTCGATCTGGTTCTTCAGCGCGTCGGGGTTGACGATCAAGCCGCAGTCGTGGGCACAGGCCACGCGTCTGACGTCGATGCGGCCGCTGGCCGGATCGACGGCGACTTCCATGGCCATCGCCACGTAGTTCTCGGTCTGCTTGTAACGGACGTAGGCAATGCCGCGGCCGACGAGCATTCTGCCTTGCCTCGCTTGCGGACTGGGCGAGGGACGCGGCTGCCAGCCAAATGTCTGCGCCGCGCGGTTCAGCACATCGATGGCGCGTTGATCGGTCAGCCGGCCAAGACGGAACGCGACCGGGTCGACGCGAGCCGCGGCTGCAAGCTCGTCGGTGAAGCTTTCCACCGCGAAGACGTTGGCGACTTTTCCGGGCGCACGAAGGTTCGACAACTGCAGCGGCGTGTCCTTCACCCAGTGCACCAGAACGCGAACGTTGTCAGCCTGATACGGCGGATCGCCGTTCTGCGTGAGAAGGCCGGCGCCCTGACCATGATCCTGAGGCAGGCCGGCGGCATCCGCGGCGAGGAGCGCGCGGCCTCCCGGCGCCTGAGCGGGGAGCCACATTTGCGTGTCCCACGCGACAATGCGGCCGTTCGCATCGAGCGCAGCCTGGACGTCGAGCAGCTGCTGGGGCCCTTTCGGATCCCAGCCGGTTTCGTCCTGACGCATCCACTGGACGCGGACCGGCTGGCCGAGTGTTTTCGACAACAGGACCGCATCTGCGGCGGCATGATCGCCGCCGTTGGTTCCGTACGATCCCGATCCGTCGAGGAACACCACTCGCACCTTGTCCGGCGACAACCCGAAGACCTTCGACAGATTCGAACGCAAGCCGTGCGTCCCCTGGGACGCCGACCAAATGGTGGCACTGCCGTCGCCACGGACATCGGCGACAGCACAGGAGGGCCCGAGCGACGCGTGGCTTTGAAACGGCCAGAAATACGTCGCCGAGAGCCGCTTCGCGCCGCCCCCGAGCGCCGCCAGAGCGTCGCCACGATTGACGACCGCCTGATCGCGGTCGAGTGCCGCCGCACGCGTCCAACGCTCCAACCCGTCGCTGCCCTGAAGTCCCTGCCACTCAGTCCACGTGGCCTTTAGTGCGCGGGCCGCGCTGACCGCCGCCCATTCATCGCTGGCGACGACAGCGAGAAAGTTCTCGAGGCGGACGACCCGGACCCCAGGAATGCCGCGCACGGAGGAGTCGTCGACCGAAACGAGCTTCGCGCCGATCGCGGCGGGACGAATCACCCGTGCGTGCAGCATCCCCGGCAACGTGAAGTCGTGGACGTACACGTGATGACCCGTGCACTTGTCCGGCATATCCGGGCGCGGAAGCGGTTTGCCGACGACGCCGTAGCGGGCCGGCTCGCGGATCGGCGCCTTCGAATCGACCTTCAGAGAAAAGCGGCGATCGCCAATGAGAGTCCCGACGCCGACACCGGCGCCGCCGGCGAGCGGACGGACCTCGCCATCGACGATTGTCAGTTCCGCGGCGGGACGACCGAGCCGCGTCGCCCCGAGCGCGAGCAGCGCCTGTCGGGCGGTGGCGGCCGCCTGACGCACTTCGACGCCGCCGCGGGTCAACCCCGTGCTTCCGCCGGTGCCGCCCTGGTCCGGGCATACGCCGGTATCGCCATCCACGACTGTAATGCGCTCGGCCTGAATGCCGAGTTCCTCGGCCGCCATCTGCGCCACCGCGATCCGCAGACCGGTGCCGACGTCAACTTTGCCCGAGTACAGGGTCACCGTGCCGTCGGGATGAATCGCGAGGAAACTGTCGACCTCGCTGGGATCGAGCGGCTTGCCGGCGTGGCCGCCAGCGGCCGGCGTTTGCGCCCACGTCCATCGCGGCAGCGCCGCGTCGAACGCAAAGCCCACGACCAAGGCTCCGCCGGTTTTCAGGAGATCGCGACGCGACAATATCGGTGTAATCATCGCTGCCTCCTATGCTCGTGACGCGCGCAGCACCGCGCGCAAAATGCGAGTATGCGTGCCGCAGCGACAGAGATTGCCGGCCAGTCCCTGCTTCACCTGGTCGCGTGTGGGTTTTGGCGTTTGCGTCAAAAACGCCGCGGAGGCCATGATCATCCCGCTCGTACAGTACCCGCACTGCGCGGCCTGCTCGGCGATGAACGCCGCCTGCACTCGATCGGGTTTCTGCGCGGTGCCGAGGCCTTCGATGGTGGTGATCGCGCGTCCGGCGGCGAGGCTCATCGGCGTCGTGCACGACCGCACGGCGCGGCCGTCCATGAGCACGGTGCAGGCGCCGCATTGACCGAGGCCGCACCCGAATTTCACACCGTGCAGCGCGAACTGGTTGCGCAGCACGTAAAGCAGCGGCTGCGCGGCATCCCATGAGTCGGCGGAAACAGAGCGGCCGTTGAGACGGAAAGAGTAGGTCGCCATGGTCCTGACTATACAACGAGAGCAGGCGGTACCGTACCCTTCGGATGCAACCACGAAAACACGAAGTCACGAAAAACCCTGGTGTTCCTCTTCGTGCCTTTTGTCCTCTCGTGGGTCGAGTCGCCGAGGGTTCAGCGTCGTCCGTGCTTTTCAGCCCAGGCGCGCAGCGTTGCTTGGCGTTCGCGCGCCTCGGACACGGTATCCAACCTGTCGCAGGGCCACGGCAGGCGGAACGTCCAGTTGTCGTCGTTGACCGTTGCCGGCTCGTTGATGCGATCGCGCCAGCCGAAGGCGTCCTGAATCGGCAAGAGCAGCAGCTCCGATCCCGACGCGAACAACGCCTCGAGCAGGGTGTCTCTGACTCTTGGGCCGCAGCGCCCGCTGGCAAGATTGTCGAGGCCGGCGCCGCCGGTTAGCCGCTGAATCGTCGGCAAGGCGCTCACATTCACCCGCTCCTCGCTCGAGGTTCGTTCCCACCACACGACGAGCGCCTCGGTATCGTGTGTGCCCGACGCCGCAACCGATGCCGGCGGGTACTCCGAGGGATCCCGAAACGGCTGTCCTACGGTATGCCAGCGCCGTTCCCACCTGAAGACGCGAAAGCCGGGCACTTCGAGCCGCGCGAGCGAGGCGCGGACAAAGTCGGGAACCGTGCCGAGATCTTCGGCGACGATCTCCGCTCCGGGCTCGCGAAGAATCGCGAGCACCCGCTCACCGAGCATCTTCTGCTCGGACTCGGTCGCCGGTGTGAAGAACGGCGCGACGCCGTCCCGAGGGCGGCCGTACGTGCGATAGAAACCGACCAGGTGATCGATGCGGTAGCCGTCGTACAGATCGGCGGTGCGGCGCGCGCGCTCGCGCAGCCAGTGGAAATCCTCGCGGGCGATCACGTCCCAGCGGTACACGGGCATGCCCCAATCCTGACCGGCGGGGGCAAACGCATCGGGTGGCGCGCCGAGCGACGCATCGAGCATGAACTGATGCTGGCGTGCCCACACGTCGGCGCTGTCGCCGTCCACCATGAACGGCAGATCGCCGAAAACCGCCACGCCGCTGGCGCGTGCGCGCGCCTCGTGCCACTGTGTGTCGGCAAGCCATTGCAGGTACTGGTGGAACAGCACCTCGCGGGAAAGCTCCCGGCGCGCCTGATGGATGGCCAGCGGGTCGCGCCGCTGCAACGCCTCGGGCCACGCGGTCCACGGCCTCTCGGCTTCGCGCGCGTGAATCGCACGAAACAGCGAGTAATCTTCGATCCACCACGCCTGTTGGCTCAAGAAGCCTTTCAGTGCCCGTGCCCGTTCGCCGTCGTGGCACCATTGGGTGTCGACGAAACGTTGGAACGCCGCGACCAGCGCCGTGTGCTTGAGGCGGCGCACGTCGGCGTGGTCGATCCGGGGCGCCCGGCGCACGTGTTCGAGCAGCGCGCGATCGTCTGGGCTCAACGAGGACTCGCCGCCGAGCGCAGCAAATTCCGGCACGGCGGGCACGCGGATAAAAATCGGATCGATCGCCATCGCGCTGATCGCGGAGTAGGGCGACTGCTGTCCAGGGGCCATCTCGTTGATCGGCAACAGCTGCAGGACCTGCTGGCCGGCGGCTGCGAGCCAGGCCGCCAGCGGCGGCAGGTCGCCGATGTCGCCGATGCCCCAACTGGCAGCGGACGGACAGGAGAACAACGGGATGAGTAAACCCGCGCGGCGTCGACGGGCAAGTGTACTCATGCCCGGCAGCTCTGCACCTGAAGTGCCCGCGAAAGCACCCGCTCGACCCCCTCAGAAAATTCCGCCTCCGGCACGAGCAGGCTGACGACGAGGTACGATTCGCGCGGGAAGTCGAAAAAATAGCCGGGATGTGCGAGCACGCCGTCGCTCACCAGCAGATCGAGCACGAGCTCTTCCTCCGTCCGAAGCGTCGGGACTTGAAGGACAGCGTACCAGCCGCCCTCGCTGCGAAGCACCCGGCACGCCGGCGCCGCCGCATTTCGTCCGACGAGGTGGCGGTAGTTGGCCGCCACACGAGCGCGGATTTGAGCGCGGACCAGGCTCCCGCGCTCGAGGAGCTCGGCGGCTGCCGCCTGCACGGGCGTCGAGACCGACAAATACGTATCGCACACGATCTCGAGCCGCTCGAGCGCACCATCGACGAGATCTGCGGGACCTGCCACCGCGATCCATCCAAGCTTCACCTGCGGAAGGCCGACCGACTTCGAGAGGCCCCCCAGACTGAAAACGAGTGCCTCCTCTCGATCCATCACACGCCCGCCGTTGGACGCCGCGTTGGGTTCGAGCTCGTAGTCGGCGAACACCTCGTCCGCGATGAGCGCAAACCGGCGTTCGCCGCAGAGCTGGACGAGGCGGGCCGCCTGGTCGCGTTTGACGAACGATCCGGTCGGATTGTTCGGGTTGACGACGAGCAGCGCGCGAGTGCGCGGTGTGAGTGCACCCTCGACACTCGTCATATCGATCGACCATTCGCCGTGATACTCGAGGTCATACGGCCGTACCGAGAGGCCGTCGAGGCGCGTGAGATGCTCGAAGAGCGGATAGCTGGGACGTGGGACCAGCGCGTCGTCGCCGGGATCGGCGAGCAGTTTGAACAACAATGAGTAAGCCTCGCTGGTGCTCGCCGTGAGGACGATGCGGTCGGCAGGCACCGAAATCCCCCGCCTGGCGTACTCCTTGGCGACCGCGCGGCGAGCCTCAATCAATCCGAACGGACGCGGTCGGTAGGCGAGCCCGCGGGCGTCGGCCAGCGGCGCGAGCAGATCCGGCGGGTACTCGAATCCGCTCCGCGTCGGATTCGATTCGGTGAGATCGATAATCGGTCGACCCGCGCGCTGCAGCTCCAGAAGAGCTTGCGCCAAGCGATTGGCTGCCAGATGCGGAGGGGTGCGGGTGGAGAACATCTGCTGGTCCTTGGTCCTAAGGACCAAGGACTATCTGAATTCTATCTATGACATCGCCTTCGAGAATGGCGTCGACGACGTTCATGCCGTTCAGCAGCTGCGCGAATACCGTGAACTCGTGGTCGAGGCGCGGGTTGTCGACGAGATCGACGAAGATCTGCCCGTCGCCCGTGTCGCGTCCTCGCGTGGAAATCCCGACGGCGCCCCGGACGTGCGGCCAAAGGCCGACTTCGTCGCGCATGAACAACGCGTCGCCGATGTACTCGTTGGCGCCGGGGCTGCCGCCCTGGATGACAAAGTTGGGCGCAACGCGGTGAAACGTTGGCGAGCGAACCGGACGACGCTCGCCGGCGCTTCCGACGCGATCAACGCCAGCTCGAACGACCCTACATCGCGAATCGTCACGCGCGCGCGCGCCGATGCGAGACGGCGCAGATCTTCCGCGTTCACCTGTGATGTGACAGGCATGTCGCGAATCGCGATCGGCGGCTTCACGGGTTTTCCGAGCGAGACCAAGGTCGCCGCAATCGCGGCCCGCGCATCGCGTGAGTTGTCGCGCCCTTCCTTCGTCAAGCGCTGGAGCGTCGCCTCGAGCGCCGGGACAGCCACGTCGGGATCTGGCGTCCCCGCCAGCGCCGATGCGGCGGCGCGAATCACCTGGTATCCCTGCCGCTCGAGCTCAGCTACATACACCCCATCGGCCGCATGGCCAGCGATCTTCATCAGGCCGTCAATCGACGCTTCTCTCACGTTGTCGTCTTCGTCGTTCGCCAGCTTTTCCAGGGTGCGACGATCCTCGAGTACGGATGCAGCCCGGGCGGCATACACGCGCAGTTGCCAGGTCCGCGATCCAGCGAACTGAGGGAGCATCGCCGTAGCCCGATCCGGTGCGGCGCTCGCCAAAGCGACCAGCGCATGAGCCGAGCGATGCCATTGGCGAGGCGAACCCACCTGCGACAAGTCCCTCACGGTGCGTTCGAGCCGCGACGCCGCCTCCGGTGACGCACCGCACCGGCCGAGTTGGTCGAGCGCCAGGAGCGCGACGTGCGTGTCGAGATCGCTCGTGGCGGCCAATGACTCGCCGCCGGGTGCGCCGACACGACGCAGCGCTTCGAATCGCACCATCGCTGTAGCATCGGCCAAACCTCTCTGAAGGACGTCGGCGGCCGAGGCCGCAGGGCCGGGCGCAGAGGCCGCGCGCATCGCAAGACGCCGCACCTGCGGATCAGGATCGGCCGCCGCGGCAACCGTCACGTCCTCGTCTGCGGCGCCGGCCGTAATCAATGCCTCGAGCGCCAGCCGCCGGACGCGCGCGTCGCGGCTTGGATCCGACTCGCGCGTAACGGTGGGCTTCGGCGTGGCGTCCGTCGTCAGCCTGACACGTCCAGCCAGCGTGGCAAGGTCGCGGAGCTTCGCGATCGCCTCGGGCGAGGGTGCCTCGAGGCCCTTCGCGATACCCAGACGATCGACGACCGATTGGGCTGGGGCGGTCTCCAGGAGCGCCGCCTCGGCGCGCCGAACCTGCTCGCCTGAGGCATACGGGAGCCGCCCGATCGTTTCGCAGATGGCCGCGCGAACGGATGAATCCGATTCAGCGCTGAGACGGGCGACGAGCGTGTCCGTCACCGTTTCGATCGTGAGGCCGCCGACGCCGCGAGCCGCCAAGGTTGAGCGAGCCACCGCGGATCGCAGCGGGGGCGGCTGTTTCCATCCCTGTGCGGCCTGGCCGATTGCATTGGCGGCTTCGGCGCGGATTTCCGGCAACATGGCTTTCAGCGCTGGAACGATGTTGGCAATGAGCGGCGGCCGCTCGAGGCGTCCGAGCGCGCGTAGCGCGATCCGTCGGGTCTGGTCATCCGGACTGCCGAGTCCTGCGCGGATCACGGCCAGGTCTCGCGCGGTGGGCGCGCGGCGATCTTCGGCCTCGAGAATCGCGATCCACCTTGGGCCAGCGGACGTGGGGGAGGACCGCGGTTGCGCGCCCGCGCGCGCCGCGACGACCAGCAGCGCGATCGCCAGCGACAAACGGTGCCCGATCATCGCCCTACCGCCGCAACTCGCGGGTAGCCGCCGCGTACTCGAGCATCTGCTCGGTGAGATCCTGCGGGTACGAGATCGTCACGTCGGCGATCCCGCCCGACGCGTCTTTCGTCACTTCGAGCTTTGGCATCACGAATGCCGAATAGGACGGTAACCCGAGCTCATCGACGCGCGCGACCACTTCGTCGCGAAGCGTCGCGTCGAAGTGCACGCCGTAGGTCTCGACCAACTGTCTCGCGGCAAGGTAATCACCTTCCGCTTTGATCCGCTGCACGTCGGCGAGCAGCCGGGCAACGCCGTCGTGGAAGGCCTTGACGTCAGTCATGACGTAGTAGGTTTTCCCGTCGCGAACCCGAACGTCGATCGCCTCCGTGTTCGCCATGAGCCAGCCGACGATCAGCTGCCGGTTGCGCATATGATCTTCTTCGATCTGCGTCCCGTGCCGTACGCGCCGCAGCTGAATCAGCGCCGTGCGTGTATATCCCTCGTACTCGGCTCGCACGATGTCGTCGTGATCGGCTTTCGCAACGAGGCCCAGCTCCACGAGCTTCGGATTCGGCAGGAAGTAGAGCGCCACCAGATCGGCCCGCGACTCCTCGAGCGCGGAAAATTGCTCCTTGAGCGCCGCCTGTGGATTGCCGTTCAGCCGTTCCTCCACCTTGCCCGACCCGTGTCCGATCACTTCGTGCATGTTCGTGGTCAATTCGGCCGCCAAGCCGCTCCATTTCGTGGCGCGCTCGGCTTCCTCCGGCGTCCAGGAGAAGGCGCTGCGGAAGGCCGGCAGCGTCGACTCGTGGTACGCCTCGTTCACGTTTGCCAGGAACACGGATTTGCTGCCATAGCGCTCACGAATCGCCTGATCGTTGGGCAGGTTGATGCCGATCGGCGTGACCGGACCCGACTCGCCCGTCTCAAACACCACGTCCATCGCATTGGCACTGATTCCCCGCGCGCCCTCCTTGCGATATTTCGGATCCCACGGCATCCGGTCCTCGAACCATTGCGCGCTCTGCGCGAGCTTCTGGATCCCCGACGTTTTCCCGTTGTTGACGAAGTAGACGAGCCCCTCCCACGCGCCCTTGATGCCTCGGGCGTCGAGATACACCTCGATGAAGCCATCAATCGTGTCGACGGGCGACGTCTGGTCCTGCACCCACGCGATGTCGTACGCCTCGCGGTCCTTCGAATCGCCAGTTCGATAGAACGCGATCAGCGCACCGAGCGCCTTTCTCATCGACTCGGTTGCGTACGGGACGGCCGCCTCGAGGTGCTCCACGATTGCGGCGATCTGGCCGCTGTAGCGCCCACCGAGGCGGTAGACTTCTTCGACGATCTTGCCGCCCTTCTTCACGAGGCGGGAGTTGAGCGGATGCTCCTCGCGGAAATCCTCCAGGTCCTTCATCGTCAGGCCGACATACAAGTTGTTCGCGCTCGCCGTCAGAATGTCCTGACCCGGAGGCGGCGTCTTGCTGGTCACGATTGGATCGACGTTCGGATCGAAGAACATCGGCTGCAGGCGCCTGAGCAACCTCTCGAGCGACTCGCCGTCCTTGGTCGGAAAGGCCGCGCCCGCGTGTGCCGCGGCGCGCGCGGCGGCGGCCAGCGCGTCCGGGCTGCATTTCAGCACGAACTTCTGGGCGGTGAGGTTGTTATAGGGACCGCTGTTGATCCAGAACAGCTTCGTGTACCGCTGAATCTCGCTCAGCGTGGCCGCGTCGACGCCGTCCGGGCGAGAGACGATCGCCTCGAGCACGTCGCGCATCTCGAGGTTGTGCGCGTACCGCTGATCGTAGAAGATGTCGCGCCCGGCGAGCGCCGCCTGGCTCAGGTGCCAGACGAGCGTCTTCTCTTTCAGTGGAAGCTGGAGGAACCCGTCCGCGTACAGCTGCACCACGGCAGCGTCGTCGATCTGCTCGAGCAGGTACTTGCGGTCGTTTGCGGGTGTCGTCATCTGGTTAATGTCCGCGACGTTGACCGTGATTTGTTCACAATCTCTTCAGGCGGACCTCTCTTAGCCTAGCGCAGGTAACTCGACGCGTTCCAGGTACTGCGCGACGTGAACTGGCCAGCCAAGCTCCGACTGAATCCTTGCACGCAACGTTTCGAGCGGAACGGGCTCGCCGTGCACGAGATAGGTCATCGCCGGAGGACGCGAGAACCCCGACAGCCATCTCATGATCTCGCCGGCGTCTGCGTGCGCCGACATCGAGTCGATACGCTCGATGCGCGCCGCGACCGGAATGTCGCGTCCGTGAATTCTCACCTGCTTCGTGGCGTCGACCAGTTGACGGCCTCGGGTGCCGGCCGCCTGATAGCCGACAAACAGCACGGTGTTCTTCTGACTGGGCAACGCGGCGGCGAGAT
>QHWL01000144.1:14007-14518 GCA_003222555.1 Acidobacteriota bacterium
AAAAAATGCACAAGTCGCGGGCCACTCGGTGCAGCTCCGGATCGAGCTCGGATATCCGGTCTGTGTAGAATCGCAGCGCGGCCGCCGCCATCGGGCTGTCGACGTACACAGGCAGCACGGGGATCCGCCGGGCCTCTTCAAGGCGCTTCAGCCAGTAGAGCACCTCTTCCACGCGGCCGATGGCGAACGACGGAATGATCAGCTTGCCGCCGCGTTGTGCGGTCTGGTCGACGATCGTCGCCAGCCGCTGTCCGCCATCGTCGGGCTCGTGAAGCCGATCGCCGTAGGTCGATTCGACGAGCAGAATGTCGGCGGCCTCGATTGGCGAGGGATCGGGCAGCACGGGGCGGGAGTAGCGGCCAAGATCGCCGCCGAAAAGCATGGTATGACCGCCGATCCGGGCCCGGGCGTACGCGGAACCGAGCAGATGGCCCGCATTCACGAACTCGACCTCGAAACCAGGCACGACGGGCATCGGCCGTTCGTAGCCCACCGGCTGCAGCTGATCGAG
>QHWL01000144.1:14612-15767 GCA_003222555.1 Acidobacteriota bacterium
CGAGGGTGCACAGGTCGCGAGTGCCGGGCGTACAGAAGATGCGGCCGCGAAAACCCTGCGCGACGAGCCGCGGCAGGTAACCGCAGTGATCGAGATGCGCATGGGTCAGGACCACGGCGTCGATTGCAGCCGCTGAAATCCTCAGCGGCTCCCAGTTGCGGAGCCGCAATTCTTTGAGGCCCTGGAACAGCCCGCAGTCGACGAGCACGCGGTGATCGCCCAGGTCGAGCAGATGCTTGGAACCGGTGACCGTGCCCGCGGCCCCCAGAAACGTCAGCGCCGGCATCGATTGACTATACTGGACGATATGGCTCTTGAGACATCGCGCCGCCGTGTCTGGCTGCCCATCGCGCTCATCTTCATAGTCGTCGGCACTGCCCGTGCGCAGCAGACGCTGCTGACGCTCGACGACATCTACGATCCCAACACGAGGATAAACTTCAACGGCAACCCCCCGCCCAGGCTCGCGTGGATCGACCAGGGACACTACGCGTGGTCGCGCCAGGTGGGCGCAGGCGGACGCACCGTCGACTGGGTGAAGGTGGATGCGGCGACCGGCAACGTGCAGCCGCTGTTCGATGCGGCCAAAATGGAAGCCGCCATCGCCAGGGTTCAGGGTGTCGCCGCCGACGAGGCGCGGAGTCTCGCCCATTCGCGCGATCTCATCTTCAACGACAAGTATTCAGCCGCGATCCTGACGATCGCCGACGATTTGTACGTCTATCAGACCGCCGACGACCGCGTTGTCCGGCTCACGGAAGAGCCCGGCGAGAAAGAGCATTCCTCGTTCAGTCCCGATGGAAATTTTGTCGCCTTCGTCTACCGCAACAACCTGCACGTTGTCGACATCGCGACCAGACGCGAGAGCGCGCTGACGACCGACGGCGCCGCGAAGATTCTCAACGGCAAGCTCGATTGGGTGTACGAGGAAGAAATCTACGGCCGCGGCCAGAGCCGCGGCTACTGGTGGAGTCCGGACTCCTCACGCATCGCATTTCTCCAGATCGACGACCGTCCGGTTTCCACGTTCCTCACCATCGACGACATCCCGTACGGTCAGACCGTCGAGACATGGGAGTATCCGCGAGCGGGCGATCCGAATCCGATCGCCAGGCTCGGCGTCGTGCGCGCCGCCGGCGGCACGCCGTCGTGGAT
>QHWL01000144.1:15827-19153 GCA_003222555.1 Acidobacteriota bacterium
AGCCGGAAACTGGCATACGAAGTGCAGAACCGCACGCAAACGTGGCTCGACCTGGATATCGCAGACACCACCGCCAACGCGTCGAGTACGATCCTGCGCGAGACAGGCCGGTTCTGGATCAACTCAGAAGACGCGACAAGCCCGATTTGGCTCGACGATGGATCGTTTCTCTGGCAGAGCGGGCGATCGGGATGGCACCACCTTTATCACTACAGCGCCGACGGTACGCTGCTCAAGCAGGTAACCGACGGCAAGTGGGAGCTGCGCCGGCTGCACGGTATCGACGAAGCCACCGGCTGGATCTATTTCTCGGGGACCGAGCATAGCGGGATCGGCAACGACGTCTACCGGATCAAGCGCGACGGGACGGGCCTGCAGCGTCTGTCGAAAGCTGAAGG
This sequence comes from Acidobacteriota bacterium, assembly GCA_003222555.1. Taxonomy (GTDB): domain Bacteria; phylum Acidobacteriota; class Vicinamibacteria; order Vicinamibacterales; family CAVVIG01; genus JAHFUJ01. Next base: position 16,226 of record QHWL01000144.1, read on the forward strand.
GATGCACAACGCGAGGTTCAGTCCGGGGTTCGCCTACTACGTCGACTCCTGGAGCGACGCGACCACACCCGCTCAGACGCGGCTGCACAAAAACGACGGCAGTCAGGTGCGAATCATCGACGAGAACCGGGTGGCTGCCCTCGCGCGATACCGGCTCTCAAAGCCGGAGTTCGTCCAGGTGAAAACACGGGACGGCTTCGTCATGGAGGCCCTGATGATCAAGCCGCCCGACTTCGACCCGTCGCGCCGGTATCCCGTGTATCAGTTCACGTACGGGGGCCCGCACGCGCCGCTCGTGCGCAACTCCTGGGGCGGCACGGACTACTTGTATCACCAGTTCCTCGCGCAGAAAGGCATCATCGTCTGGATCTGCGACAACCGGACGGCGAGCGGCAAGGGCGTCGAGTCGACGTGGCCGGTCTTCAAGAGCTTTGGCGAGCTCGAGTTGCGCGACATCGAAGACGGCCTCGGGTGGCTGAAGCAGCAGCCGTGGGTCGACGGTTCGCGCATCGGCATTCACGGGTGGAGCTACGGCGGGTTCATGACGAGCTACGCGCTGACGCACAGCACCAGCTTCGCGATGGGGATCGCCGGCGGCACGGTGGCCGACTGGCGGAATTACGACACGGTTTACACCGAGCGGTACATGGGCCTCCCGCAGGAGAATCCCGACGGGTATCTCAAGAGCTCGCCTCGATGGGCTGCCAAGGACCTTCACGGCGCCCTGCTGCTCGTTCACGGCGCGATCGACGACAACGTCCACGTGGCTAACACGCTCCAATTCGCCTACGAGCTGCAGAAAGCGCAGAAGCCGTTCCGGTTAATGCTGTATCCGAAATCGCGCCACGGGCTCACCGATCCTGTCCTCATCAAGCACCTGCGCACGACGATGGTCGATTTCATCCTGGAACATTTGAAGCCGGGCGAGCCCGCCCGGTCGAGGACCGCGGCGGCCGAGTGAGAGAAGAGCCACGTCTTTATCACGAAGGCACGAAGCACACGAAGGTTCACGAATCTTTCTTGTACATAAAATGCTTCGTGACCTTCGTGGCTTCGTGATAAAGCGTCACGCGAAGAGTCCTACCTGCCCGCCCGTGTGCCAGAAAAGCACCGTCTGTCCGTCCGTGAACCGCCGTTGGCGTACGTAGGCGATGAGACCCGCCATCGCTTTTCCGGTGTACGTCGGATCGAGAAAGATCGCATCGGTTCGCGCGGCGAGCGCGATCGCCTCTCGCGACGCTTCGGTTTCAATTCCGTAGCCCCCGCCAACGAACCGATCGTCGATCTCGATGGGTGTTCCCCGCGCAAGAATGCCGGGATCGACGTCGAGCAGCTCGGCGATCCCCCCGACGATCCCCTGCACCTGTACCTGAAGCAACGATGCCTCATCGTCGGCACTGATGCCGAGGATGCGCGTGGAGAGGCCGAGCAGACGGCACCCCGCGACCAGGCCGGCCTGCGTTCCGCCAGATGATGTCGCGTGGACGATGACGTCTGGGGCCGGTATCTGATCGAGCAGCTCGGCGACGGCGTTGACGAACCCCAGCGCGCCGAGCGGCGTTGAGGCGCCGACGGGTATCTCGAACGGCCGTCGTCCGGCGCTGCGCGCGCGCTCCGCGATCTCGCGCATCTTGGGCGCGCGTTCCTCACGCGTCGGAACGCAGACCACTTCGGCACCGAGCAGGCTGTCGAGAAGCGCATTGGCCGCCGGCCTCGCCAGTGGCCGGCCGTTGACCACGAGCACGGCGCGCATGCCGAGCTTGGCCGCGGCCGCGGCCGTCACGCGCGCGTGGTTCGATTGGACGGCGCCAGCGGTAATGAGCGTGTCGGCGCCGTCTGCCTGCGCGCGGGCGGCAACCAAGGCGAGCTTCCGAACCTTGTTGCCGCCGAACGCGAACGGCATCGCGTCGTCTCTCTTGACCAGGAGACGCGGTCCGCCGCCGAGAGCGGCCGATAGACGAGGCAGCGGCTCGATCGGGCTTGGTTGAGGCGCGAATGGGAGCGATGGAACGCGCGCAAGCGCCGCGCGCAGCTCGGCCGACGTCACGAGGTGCATTGTATAGTAGAGATTCAGATGGATCTGATCTCCGCCCTGCGATGCGGCGCACCCGTGTTCGGTGCGGAGCTGCGTCCGCCCCGTGCCGAGCTCGCCGCACGCGAAGGAATGGACGCTTGGATCGACACGTATCATGCTGTTCGCGGTCTCACGAAGCAGGGCACCTTCGTCTTTCTCACCGACAACGCCGTCGGCGCACGAGAGGAAGACAACCTGCGCCATCTTGTGACCAATCTCGGACGCGACGTGCCGCGCGACCGGATCGTGCCGTTTCTCACGTCCAAACATTCCCGCGAGTACTGCCTGTCATACCCCGAGCGCGCGCAGCAGAGCGGTTTTCCTGCCCTGGTCGTTCTCGGCGGCGACAAGTTCATCGGCACGCCGCGATGCGTGGAGCACGCGTGGCAGCTCCGGCAGATGCTGCGCGAGCACGATCACACCGTCGCGCTCGGCGGCTGGGCGAACCCACACGGCGACGCCGAGCGGCAGGTCGATTTTCTCGCCGCGCCCGACTTTCACGCGGAGTTCTACCTGACGCAGGTCGTCAGCCATCACGACGTCGAGCGGCTGGCGCGATTCATCCGGACGACGGAGCGTCGCGGGCTCGCGCTGCCGGGGGTGTTTGGAGTGTTCTTCTACCGAAGCGCGAACGTGCGCACGCTCGGCGCGCTGAACAGTTTCCTGCCGGTGCCGTTCGAAGGGTTGACGCGCGACTTCGGATCGGGCGCCAGCGCCGAAGAGGTGTGTGCGCGCACGATCCGCGCTGCGATGGATGTCGGGGCGAAGCATTTCTACATCAGCAATCTGCCGATCGGCCGCGCCCAGGCGGTGTTGGGTGAGATTCTGGAGCGAGTGGGGAAATTTGAGGATTT
>QHWL01000145.1:0-2018 GCA_003222555.1 Acidobacteriota bacterium
GTCCGGCGCGATGGTGGTCGGGGCGTTCATGATCGCCAAGGGCATGCTGCTCGTGTTTGCTGGCGACCCGCAGGCCGCCTATGCCACCGGAGGCACGCTCAAGCCGACGCATGCGGTGACCATGCATGCCATCCTGGTGCTTCCGGCGCTGGCCTGGCTGCTGTCGTTTGCCAACTGGAGCGAGCAACGCCGACTGCGGGTGGTGCTGCTGGCCGCGTCCGGCTACGTCGCAATCGCAGGGCTGGTCGCAGCGAGGAATGTCGCTGGCCTGGAGCTGTCGCAAATGCCTCTAGCGCTGGTCGCGCTTTTCGCGCTCGGGGCGGTCGCAATGCTGGTGGCCGGTTTAGTCGCCCTCAGCGGTGTGGCGCGCACTCTTACTGCCGGCAGCATCCAGCTCACCGCCTTTGCCAAGGCTACGGCGGTCCGCCGAAGCTTTACGCGGAGGCGGAAGCCGGACACTACGTACGACAGGTCCGGCTAAAAGCCGGACCCTACACTGCCCGCGGGATTGCAGGGCAACCAGACTCAAAGGGCCAGCCAGCCGATCTTGATGCTGACGTAACCCAGCCACACAAATGAAACGACGAAACAGGCTGTTACTGTTGAAGCCTTCGCCGCGGTGCGGTATCCGATGACGAGCAGGATGGCTGTCCACAGCGAGAACAAGTCGACGCTACTGAGCAAGGCTGCCCACGCCGGCGCGGCGTCTGAGGGCGCAAGAAAGCCCAGGCTGGAGACGAGCACGTCGCCGCTCATGGCCTCTCGCGGAGTGATGGAATCGCGGCTCAGGATGACAGGCACAGAGAGAAGCGACGCGACCGCCCACGGCATCATGCTGTGCATGGTCACCGACACACTGGCGCCGTAGTCCATCTCCCGACCGGCGAGTTGAAAGGCGAACCAGAAGACGAACGCCACAAGCATCATCGCCAACGGGAAACTCACAAGGGTGACGAGTGCGGCTACGCCTCGCAGGTTCTGGAAGAGGGTCACTCCCCGATCGATCTGTACCGGATCGGGTGTCCGCCCTTGCGCAGCGAATTGCTCGCGAACCGCCTGGGCCACATCTAGTCTGTCGAACGTCAAGGTCGAAGTCAGCGTGGCCAGCAGCATCAGGATCGTGAGGGGCGCGACCCACGTCGGGCGGTTGGCCATCGACATGAACGTGTTTCTTGGGTCGAGCAAGACATTGATCGGCCGGACGATCACGCCGGCACCTGTCCTTCAACGCCGGCCAAACGAACACATTTCTGGTGTCTGAGCGTTCCGAGAAAGGCGACGGCGTCCACCTCGCGCAAAACGTTGGAGCCGCGCTTGGCCGCGTATCGTTCGAAGGCCTGGTGAATCGTGCGCCTGCCATCCAGCTCCTTAAGCAGTGAATAGACGGTCGGCGACACGCGAACGATCGACTTCCGGCTCCGGAAGAGCCACGCTTCGATTAACCTGGTCCGCCGGTTGGGAAGGGCGAGAAGCTTGCCTGCGCACGCCAAGACATCGGAGCCCGTGAGCGACTGGCTGGCTGTCGGGAGGTCGGGACCATCGATAACGTCAGCCGGGAACGTCTCCGCAGGTAGTCCCATGAGCGCTCGCACCTCCGCCAGGTCGTCGACCGACATCTGGAGGCGCTCGGCCGATCCTTTGAGATCGGTCACTGGCCCCTCGAACACGAGCCCGCTGAGCGTCGCGAAGCTTTGCTTTGGTGTCATCTTGCTATACAGCTCGCTGCCGTACAATTCCTCGAACTTGATCCCGAAGAGTTCTCCCAACTGGCGCTTGGAGTCCCAGAAGTAGTCCTGCTTGCTGCGGTTGAAATCGTAGAACAGGCACACGAGCCGGTACATCGCGTCGAAGTACAATCGCGCTAGATCGGTGTACGCATCCCGCACGAGCTCTGCGTGATCCGGCTTCTTCAAGAGCGTGTGAATGGAATAGGCCGCCAGCTGCGCGGTCTGCAGCGCGATCGTGACGCCGGAAGAGAGAATTGGGTCGATGAAGCCCTGCGCATCTCCGACGAGAAA
>QHWL01000145.1:2058-13377 GCA_003222555.1 Acidobacteriota bacterium
TTATCCATCAGCCGGGCGTCCTCCATGATCCCGGTTAGATACGGACACGCGGCGATGATCTTCAGCAGCAGCTGCTCGGGCTTCTTTGCGGAGAAATCGGTGTGTGCGCTTTTTGCAAAGACGTAGCCTATGCTCGTGACCGTGTCCGAGAGAGGGATGAACCATAGCCATCCTCGCTCCCTCGCAATCACAACGAGGTTATTTATCTGGCGATCCGGAAAGCGACCGCAATGCTCGAAGCGGCCGCCGATAGCGGTGTGGCGAAGCTGCTCGTGGTACACCTTCCAACGCTGTTTTGTGGCAATGAGAGAGGTCTGGCCGGTGGCATCGACGAAGTAACGGAATGTCGGCGCGTGCAGCGCTCCGGCCGCATCGGTCCATGTCAGACGCACGACTGTATCGTCCTCGATGTCGATGGAGGACACTCGCGCCTCTTCGACGACCGTGACGCCGCAGGTTTGAGCATGCCTGAGCAGCAGCTCGTCGAACGAGGCGCGGTCGACCTGCCAAACCCAGGAAGTGCTCTCGGTCAGGAAGGGGATTTCCTCAGCCCAATAAATTTCCCAATAGTCCAGCGCGTCAGGACCCTTTCCTTTTCCCCAGATGTAGGTGCCGCCGTACTTCTTCAAGAACCGGCGGTCCATTTCCTCGACCAGCCCCAATTCTGCGAGAAAGCTTCTGGCGCCGATCAACAAAGACTCGCCGATATGAAACCGAGGGAACAGCTTCTCTTCCAATAGAAGCACCCGATACCCGTAGGTCGCGAGACGCGCCGCGGTCGTTGACCCTGAAGGTCCTCCGCCGGCGATCACGACGTCGTAGCAATCCACGCCGCCATCATTGATTGTGCCGTGCGTCATGTCACACTCCTTCGCGCCGGAGTTCTGGTACGAGTGCTATGTCGTCTTGTGCCATCGCGTTGCTCCTTCGGAGGTTCCTCGCTCGTCACACTCGATCGACCGTCGACACCACCATTTCCACCTGGAACTCGGAGACGTGTCGCTCGCCGCGAACGAGGACCCACGAATGATCGAGATCGGGCAGCGCCTCGGTGATGACGACCCACTCGACGTCTCGAGCGATGCGCTCGAACAGGTCGAGACAAAACGGATTTCTGGTATCAATCCAGAGAGGCTTGCGTGCGTCGAGGGCGCTATCCATTTGCGCGGGTTCGATCTGTTTGTGAGCCCTGGCAAAGAAACACTCAGGGATTCCATGGGTCCGACATTCTTCGGCCACCGCCAGCAACCGTTGGGCGCCGGTGTGCCGAAACCACCGCGTCTGCAGCCGGCTCGTCCGCATCGCCCACCTCGCGCGCGCCACCACCAACTGCCCCTCCCTCCTGCGAGGGTTGAATGCCACATCTGACGACGGCCGCGCCGGTGCCGAGAAATCGGGACGCAGGATGTAGTGCGGCTGGGCGAGGACCGTCAGGGCGTAAGGAATGCCCCACGCCGGCGAGGGAAGAACCGAACCGAGATACACCAATGAGACGGGCCGCGCATCCGCATCCGTCAGCTCGAGAAAACCGGTCGCGGCGTTGTGGTGCAAGGCGACCGCCTCCGCGCGAAGGACGCCCGTGCGCTCGCGCAGCAGCGGTTCACCCGGCCAGGCGAAGACCCGCGAGGTGAGGCGCGGGTGCGCCTGAAGATCGTTGCATTCTCCACCGATCATCAGGTCGATCGGCTCGCGCGGCGCAACCGACTCAGCGAGCCAGACTCGCATGAGCGTGCGCAGTCGTCGATGATCCGCATGCGAGCCTGCCGAATAGCGTGCGGTCAGCCAACCCACGCCTTCGAAGACTCGGTTCACCACCAGCAGCGCGTCGCCCGCTGCGGCAGCCTCCGCATGGGGAGCGACGACTTGAACGTAAGCGGTCACGCCGATGGTCGCGCCTCGCGCGGCTGGCGTTGGCTTGTGCTCAGGACGCCACGATATCGCGGACACTCCCGGTTCAGGGACGGTTACGAGCCTGTCACCTACCTTCGTCATGAACCCGACGAGGTCGCGGCAGGTCCCACCGGTCCCGTACATGTGCACGAAGGCGTCGCGCAATCGCATGTAGTCGGGTCGGAGCCCAATGTGGGTTCGGAGAAACGTGCCGAGCTCTCCGAACAGAGTCGAAAGCTTGTCTCCGATGGCTCCCGTAATGCCGCCCATCGAACTGTCTTCGAGAACTACATTCCGGTAGGCCGTTGTAGGCCGCTGCGTGAGGGACGTCAGAACCTGTTTCTCGAGACTCCGAACCTGGCGCATGAGCCCGGCGCGGGATTCCCCGTCGGCATCGACGAACGCCATCGCCGCCTGATGCATCGCCGCCACCGCTGTTCTGGCGGCGCGGGCGGCCGGCAACGGACTCGACTCCAGGTTTCGCAGCAGGCCCACCTCGGGGCGCCGATCAAAGCCGTCGGTCGACGCTTCCGGCCAAATGAGGCCCCGCTCGAACAGTTTGGCGACGAATGCGCGGGCCTGCCCACTATCCAACCCGGCCGCCGCAAACAGGCGAACCAGCTCGCTCCAGCTGTACTCGCCCGAAATCTGCAACAGGATTTGAGCCAGATCGGGATGAACGTGGAAACGTGAAACTCGTTCCTGCCGCCAGGGCCGACCGCGCAGTACGACGTACTGACCCACGAGGGCTTCAAGGCGTCCGCGGCCAAGCTCCCGAATTGTGGTGTTGACGTGAAACCGGGCGTTGTTTTGATCCGAGAACCGGCCGGACGCCTCCTTGTAAATGCGCGCCAGCGTCCCGCGGTTCAGTGTGACGACGCTTACGGGCTTCCCATCCCGGCACTCGAGCGCTGGTGACGGACCATCCAGCGCGACCTCGAGCCGCGCCACATGCATGAATGTGCTGAACGGACTCGTCTTGAGGGCAGCGCGGATAAGATAACGAAGCAGAGACTTCTCGGCCTTCGTCGCACCGAGGCCTTGCGGCGGCGGCGATCCCGTCCTCAGCAAGTCCGCGAAGAGTTCCGGACTCGACAGCGCGAGCGCCGGACCCACGGACTTCTCAGTTGAGAGCGCCCAGAGGCGCGCGCGCGTATGTGACTCGGTTTCGTCAATCAAGGCCGCCTGGGCGGCGGCCAACGACTCGGTCGCCTCCACTTGCGCGCGAGACCAGTCTCGCACGACCGTTCCCTGTTCATCCGGCAGTGAGTCGACGATCCGTGGGACCTCTTCGGGTCCGCCGTGGTTCCGTCTGCCGTTATGGACATCTCGACAGAATCGAAGGGCGGTTCCACGCATCTTTCGATCGACGATCGCGGGGATCGCGCGATAGAGCAGATCTTCCAGGAGCGGTCGTAAACGCTCCATCTCCTGGCGCGCGTTCAACGCCTGTCGAACCAGGCTCGTGGCTTTGGGCGGCGCCAGCGCCCGCAACGAGCGGTATGGCACAGCCGCAATCCTCAACAGCGCAAAAGGCGCAAGACGAACCCCAGGAACCACCGGCAAGGCGACGCGGTCGGCAACGACGCCCATCACTCAGACCACGAGCCAGCCCACGATGAGGACCGCGACGAGGAAGTGCACGACACAAACCAGGCGATATGTGTTGATGGCCGGCCGCGTCGACAGAGCCGCGCGGCGCCCGGACAACGCTGAAGCTCGCGCCAGTTCATCGTCGAGGAGCGCCTCGAGCATGTGGCTGCCATCGCTCGGTGTGAGAGGATTCGTGTCCAGGTAGACGAACAAGCCACTGAGGAGCAGCACGTAGAGCGCGCCCCGTCCGACGAGGCCGTTGCCGTTCGTGAGCACGACCACCCATGCGGCCGTTCCGCTTGCCAGTAAATCTACTAGCGGACCTGTTGCCGGAATCCAGAAACGCCGCCAGCGTTCCGCGACCCGATAGGCTTGCGTTGTGTCGACGTACGGTCCAGGAATGACAAAAGAGTGCAGCATGATTCCCGCCGCAGTCACGGGCGCGCCTGCGGCGCGGCACGCCACCGCGTGACTCAGTTCGTGAAGCGGCACAATCATGAAGACGAAGACGGCAAGCCCGATGGGCTCGAACCGCCGAACCAGCCCGACTGGATTCAACCGCTGATGGTCCCCCAGCCAGACAGCGACCAGGCCGATCGCCGCAGTCACGATCAGCACGACGACTAATGCGTGTGATTGCGAGCGAGGAATCCAGGCCCACCATTCCGCCAGTTGTTTGGCGAGACGGTCCGGGTTGAACAGCGCGTACTGCTTGACTCCGGACCGCGCCCGTTCGGCCGGGCGTTGGCACGGGGCGAGCAGACCCACCCGATCGAGTTCCGCCAGAAACCGATCCAGCTTGACCGAAATGTCTCGGGCGAACGGATGCTGCCGCTGAAGAAAGGCCGCGAGCACATCCACGGTTGTGCCGCGCCTCAAGAGCGCCAGTAGCTTCTCACCGACGTCGCCGATTCGGATGGCTGAGGATCCGTCGGGCGACACCAGCAGCGTTTGACCGCGCGCTCGGCGCACTCGCGTGACGCCGTCGAGAAGTTGGACGGGCGAATGACTCGCCGGTTCGAACGACTCGTTGCGGGCTGGGTCGGGCATCTCAGCTCTCAGATGGATAGCCGGCGGTGAGCGCAACCAACGGACAATCGCGATACCCGTCGATATTGGCCAGCGAGCGAAAGCTCGCTTCCATTAACCCCGCCGAGGCGCAGGCGCCGAGGCCGTGCGCGGTGGCGATCAACAAGCCCCGGCTCACCAACGCTCCGGCCTGGAGCAAGAGCTCTCGATAGGCTCTCGGTCCACGCTCGCCCAGGGCCGCGCCGAAATCGCCGGTGATGAAAATCATTGCCGGCGCGGATGACAGGCTCTTCTGCACCAGGCATCGCTCCATCTCGGCCTGGCTGAAGCCGCTGACACGGAGTAAGAGTTCGTCTGGCCGGTCGACGTCGATCTGATAAATCCCTGCGTCGAGCGCACCGCCCGGGATCCGCAATGCAAGCCAGGGGCGCACGTTGAGTTGACCGCGGCCCCGCCCGAACCGATTCGCTTTCGACAGATGTCGATGGTCAGCGCCGTGAACCGCCGGAGGATTGCGGGTGCGATCGGTCGCAGTGCGTACGAGCGAACCGATCGCCGGGCAAGAAGCACGGACCCAAGTGTGGACAGGATGGGCCCGGCTTCTCTTTGCTGGGCCGTGACGAACCGATTCTTCTGTTGGTTCGACGGCAGCTGCCGTCGTGACGGTGGCGGCGCCGCGGCATCGATCACGGCATTCAGCACCTGCGGCCCGAGGGCCGCGAAGATCTCCTGCGAATGTGCGTCTTCGCCGCCGAGCCCGATCGCGAACGTGGGCACGTAGCGGTTGTCGGCAATCGGCAGACCGATCGCCTCGGCGATCGCTTTGTCGTGATCAAGGCTGCGGCCACGTCGTGCAGGTAGCCCAGCGCTACGCCGGCATCCAGGTTCACGAGCCTGTACGAGAAGTTCTGATACTTGCTCCTCACCTTGCCCAACGCCCCCGTGCCCACAATCGTGCAGGGCGGGAGCGCTGTGGCGATCCCCAGCGCAGCTTGCATCAACGGCAGCGACGATGCTTTGAGGCTTTCGAGAACGTGGCGAGGCGAGTGATAGCGGTAAAGCCCTTCTGGCAAGCCATCGACCTGCCGAGCCACGACAAAGACTTCGGGCGAACCGAGCCCCCCTGCCGTGGGTGCGATTCTCCACGGCGCACCACCACCATCAATCTTCTGGTAGCCGGCGGCATACCACAGGAGAGTGGCAAGCTCCTCGACATCGATCCCACGATGTTGGGGTCCCGCCTGCAACCAGGGCAGGGGCCCGTCGAGCGGCCGCGCGGTCGGCAGCGCGACCACTCGCGCACCGTAGTACGGTTCGTTGAGCGCAAGTGTCAACGTAATATTCGACGCGTTGTAGTGATTCTGATGCTCGCGAGGACTGCGCAGCTCGTGCGGCGGCATGGACACCGATGCATGGAGCAACCAGGACAGCAACGCGGGCGTCTTGGGATCCAGCACCGGTCCCCTCAGACCGCACCGCGAACAGCCCGGCATGCCGACGACGTAGCGATATTGGTTCACGATGCCGTGCCGCGTGCGTTCGTAGAGCTCGAAGCCGTTATGCAAGCGCGGATTTCCAAGACGGCTCAAGACGAGAAACGCCTCGAGCGCTGCCATGCCGAGCCACAAGCTCACCAGGTCCGGGTCGGCGTCTCCGCGCGGGAGATCGTGGATCTCGCGCATGCAGCGGTAGCAACAGACCTGACCGGGCATGAACAGCGGGCCGATTTGGACGATGTCCTGCGCCGCCCGCACATGGAGCGCCCACACACCGTGCTGCCGGGCCCGTTCGAGCAACGAGGCAAGGTCGTCGGATTCACGGGTCGCGACAGCCACCAGTAGTGAGCATCCCGGCAGGCTGGGTGCGGAATCCTTCTCGAGCCCGAGCCGACCGATGCCCGATCCGGACAATTGCCGCTGCATCAAATCGGCCGCCTCGTCGGAACCGCCTACCAGGACGCTGGACGCCTGCAGCCGATCGAGCGCTTGGCGCCGATTCCGGTTCACTCGCGTCACGTCCACGAATCGACCTAAGAAACTGTCTACGTCCTGCAGGTCCGCCGCCGCTGGAGGAGGACATCCATCCTCGAGGAGTCCTCGGCTGTAAAGCAGCGTCACGGCATTGCGAATCGTTCCGGGAGTCAGCTGCGGAAAGCGCGAGGCGAGCTCCTCGACCGTCGATCGTCCGTTGAGCTGCGGGACGAGTCGAGGCAGCAGATCGCGGGCTGCCTTTCCTCTGATGAGCTGAGGCTCCCTCGTCCCGACGAACAACAACCCATCCTCGTCAAACGGCATCACGAGAAGTTCTGGCAGGATTCGCGGGTGGTCGGGCGGTACCAAGTCGGCATCGGCCGAAAAATGACGCCCGATCGACTCGGCGTACATCAGCGAGCCCTGCGGCTTCACTGCAGAAGCTCCTGCACGGCCGGCACGAGCTGGCGTACAAAGCTCTCGCCTGGTCTTTCCGTAATCTGACGGCCGCAACGCGAGCAATGGTGAACGCCGACGACCCCGGTCTCAATCATGCCGCCGGCAAACAAATCGATGCGACGGAGTCGTCCGGCGGCCGTACGAGGCGCCCGCGCATCGCTCAGGAGGCCAGAGGCCGCAATCCACGCCATGGCGGGCACGAAGCCTGCCGGTCCAAGGTCGGGGTCGTGGGCATAAGCGCGAGACACATACAACTCGCGCTCAGGCGCGCGGTGATGTGTGAGATATCGCTTTCGGAAACAGCCGTAACAGGGTCCATGGCGTGGGATCGTCAACGGGCCACACACCAACTTGTCGTCCGTCAGATGAGCAGACGACCATGGCACACCCGCCTGCCAGCACGCCTCGTCCAGGGCGTCGCACTCCTCGTCGTAAGGCCGCCACAGGGCGACAGCTACAAACGGCGCCCCGCTCAGGAACTCCGCACGTCGGTCGTGGATGACGTCAGTCAGCCGCCGCACGGTCGCGTCCACTTGTGACGTGATGATGCCCGCGACGGCGTCGCCAAACCGACCTTCGGTGAGAATCAGCATAAGGATCACGCGAACGGTTGAGGGGCCGGGTTGACATCGCTTTCGACACGCGTCCCGAAACCCGCCCATTCCGGATAGGCGTATAACCGAGAGTGGCCGAGGAACCGCGCTCGGCGAATTGTGCTCATCGGAAGGAGCCCTGGCGTGACGACCCGAACCACCCAAAGGCCCGCGTCTCGGACTTCGTCCGTGGTGATGTCCACGACAATCGCGTCGGTGCCGATCGCTTTCAGGCGATCGATGAGCAAGCGCAGGCGCGACGGCTCGTCTTGGGGAACGTCGATCGCGACCGCAGACAACGGTCGTCGCGCCACGCCTTTGAGAAGAAAGTCGAACGCGGAGCGTTGCTCAGAGCGCCCCATGTATACCGCGCCTTCATACAGGCTCTGGAAGTCGGCGACGTCTCGAGGAATCTCTCGGGGGATCTGAAAAACCGCCCGTGCCGGCGCGGCCTCGCGGATGGTCTTCGCGCACGCCGCGGCGGCGCTGAAATCGGTGGCGCAGCTGACGTACTGCGCGAGTTTTGGATGCCCCTCGACGACCTGCACGGAGTAGATGGTCGGGATGCCAAGGTCGGTCGTGGCGTCGAAGAAGTACTGACGGATGAGGCTTCGTGCCAGGCGGCTGTAATTTGCTTCCAGCTCGCGTGGCAGCGGAGACTCGAACTCGATTCGCGGGAGAGGAAGGCGCGCCAGCCATGTCAAGGCGATCGCGTCGCGCTCGATCATCTCGCAGATGGCGGAGACCAGGGCGGTGACGAGAGACGTGTGAGCGGCGACACCGGTCGTGATCGTCTGCCAGAAGTCTTCTCCCCGCCTCGGATGGATGTACAGATATGTCATCACCGCCGGCACGTATCGTTCACACCGATCGATCAGCGAGTAGCCGCGGGCCCAGCGAATTGGCACGGTCGGGTCCGGTCTTCTCAAGGGGCACGCCGGATCGGCGTATTCCCGCTCCGAGCACCTGGGCACAGTTCTCAGATCGAGCGCCGCGGCTCCTAATTCGTCGGCGCTTGCCACGATGAAGTCGGCCTGGTCGTAAACCATGCAGCAATAGCGCTCGGCCCCTTCGACCACCGCGCGGATCCACGCCTGGTCGGGATCGGGATCGGCGCCGGCACCGCCGAGGGACTCGTTGCGGGCATCGGTACCGTGAATAGTCGAGACGTGCGGGAACGTCATCGTGAGGTTGTCGAGCGCCGTGACGCCAACTTCGAAGACGGGCGCCGTGCATTCCTGTGTGAGGATGGTCACCTCTTCCATCAGGCCGCCGATGGGCCTCAGGAGTCCGGCGAACGGAAACCGGTCGCGCAGGCCCAAATCATCCACGAGGAGGACCGGGTTCACGCGGCTTTGTCCTCTTGGGCTCGCTGCTCGAGCAACGCCGCCAGATAGGCTTCCTCAAGCGAGATGAGGCCCAGTCGGTTATTCATGAGATGGATGAAGTTGAAGGCCAGGATGTCCGTGGTCACCGGTCCGAGGTCCTCGATCTGCGCGTAGGCCCTGGAGCCACGCTGCAGCCGTTCTCGCCACCACTCAGTGAGGCGCGTCGCCCGTGCTGGAAGGTTTGGCGCCGAAACAATCCGAATCTGCTCCTCGCGCAACCGGCTTCCCTTTTCGAAGAAACGCGTCCGCCAATCCTCGGCCGCCATCGTCTCGCCTCCGAGCCAGTAAAAGCTGTAATTTCGCCAGAAACGTTGCGCTCCCTCTGAGGGCGCAAAGGCGTCGAGCACGACGTTCATCAAACACGGAGCGATCGTCTTCCGGGAGTACTGTCCCCGGGCCTCCTCGCCGAGGATTTCGAGCGCGACACTGCTGGAGGCTTCGAAGATTTCTTCTGCGATTGGCATTGCGGTCGCGCCTCCAAACTTCTCCAACTCCGGCTCGTACGCGTCGACCACGATGCCAACAGTCGCCTCCGCGGAAGGGCTCCGTTGAGCATCGAAGCCCACCGGAACCACCATCGGCCGGTAGGCGCCCGGGGGGAAACGCACCATTTCCTCGAGTCCTTTCTCGCAGAGGGCGCGAATCGGTGGGGCAAGTCGGCTGGCGTCCCCGGCCAGAACCTTGAAGCGCAGGCGCAAGTGGACGCCTTTCTCGTCGAGATAGCGGAGAAAGAACCAGCGCTCGAAGGGCTCGAGGGCCAGAATTTTCGGGACCGTTTCGAGAATCAGACCGTCGAACTTGTCCACCGCCTGGCCGAGATACAACTTCAAATAGATCCATTCCGTGAGGCCAAGCCGATTCGCATCGTCGGTCATCGTTCCTCCATGTCGAACTGAAACCGCCTCGTCGCGATCGTGATGACGACAATCGTCCACCCCGCCAGCGCGAGCACGTCGATCCAGGCCGGCAAGAGGCCGCCTACGCCGCCGACGATTTGGCGAAGCAGATCCGAGAGGTACGTCAATGGCACGACGTGCACGAGAGAACGCACGAAGGGCACGGCACTGAAATCGAAGAAGACCTGGCCAAAAAACAGCATCACGAAATTTGTGAGCATGACGATGACCATGCCCGATTCCATGCTTGGAACAGATCCCGCCAGGGCGTACCCCATCGCGATCAGCATCACCGCGCCGAGGGCGGTCGAGAGGCCGAGCGCGATCCAACTGCCGGCGACGTGAACGTGGAAGAGCCATGCGCCGAGGCCGATGAGAAGCAACAGTTGGAACGCACCGACCGTGAACCGAAGGAGCAGCTGGGAGACCATCAGCCCGACGCGGGAGATCGGCGTCGTCGACAAGTGCCGCAACGTACCGCGGTCCCGAGCCCTGAGCAGCGGCGCGGCCGTCGCAAACAAGCCGAGCTGTAACAGGGCCATCGCGATGAGGCCTGGAAAAATGAACGTGAAAGCGCTCATCGGCTTGGTCGCCGGCTCCTCTACCCTGTAGTCGATCGAAAATGGAATGCCGCTCTCTTCATGGGCCAGCTGGCCACGGACCGAGTCCATCGCCATCCTCGCGAACGTCGCCCATCGATCGTCCACCACGAGACGCACGGTTGCGGCGGGGCCGGCCGGTTGTGCCATAGGGATAACCAGCAGCGCCGCCAGTCGGCCGTCCCGCAGCCGTTCGTTTCCCTCCGCGAGCGTCACGCGTTCGGTGTTGACCGACTCGTAGGTCGCCAGCAGCTCGACGAAACGGTTCACCGGACGGTCCATGTCCGACGAGACGATCCCGAACTGGAATGTTGCGGGCCGACGGACCGCTTCGCTGACGCCGAAGGCCAGAAGGAACAGCAAGGGAAAGAAAAAACTGAAGAACGCCGCGACGGGATCCCTGTAGAACTCTTTGAAGTTCATCTCGCACAGGGTGGGCAACACGCGGTACACGCGAGCCATTTAGTCCCGCATCCTTCTTCCGGTGACGTGCAAGAAAACGTCCTCGAGGGTCATGCGCTCCACTCGAAGGTCTTCGACCGAGTACCGGCCCTGCAGGCGGGCCGCCATGAGGACTTCCATCGCAGGTTCCAACGCGTCGGTGCGCGCAGTCACCGCATCCCGCGTCCGGCTGAGCGCATGCCGCTCAACGGACGCGAATTGGACGCACTCTTGGAGGTCCGCATGGGCCTGCGTCGTGAACCGTATGACCTGGCCCGGGCAGTAGTGATGGATGAGCTCGGAGGGCGAACCCATCGCTAAGATGTGTCCGCGATCGAGAATCGCCACTCGGTCGCAGAGCTGCTGCGCTTCTTCCATTTGATGCGTCGTGAGCACGACGGTGCGATGGTTCCGCTTCTGCGGGTCGAGGAGGATGTTCCACAAGGCCCGGCGACCCTGCG
>QHWL01000146.1:0-5598 GCA_003222555.1 Acidobacteriota bacterium
TCTCAGCCCGAATTATACGAGATGCCCGCAAAGCAGACGTCCAAGACGACACGGCTTCCGCTGCCGGCGCCGGCCGATCGCCGGCGATTCCGCCAGCGCCTCCTCACGTGGTATCGACGCCACGGCCGCGACCTGCCCTGGCGCAAGACCACCGACCCGTATCACATCCTGGTGTCCGAAATCATGCTCCAGCAGACGCAAGTCGATCGCGTACTGCCCAAGTACGCCGAGTGGCTGGAGAAATACCCCTCGCTCGACGCGCTCGCTGCCGCGCCCGAGAAGGAGGTGAACGAGGCGTGGTATCCGCTCGGCTATAACATCCGCCCGCGCCGCCTGCACACGATTGCCCGCGAAGCGGTCGCGCGCTACGGTGGCCAGTTGCCCGCGGAGGAAGAGACACTGCTCTCGTTCAAAGGCATCGGCGCCTATACCGCGGGTGCGATTCGCAGCTTTGCGTTTCACGAGCGCGCGGCCATTCTCGACACCAACGTCGCGCGTGTCCTGTTCAGAGTGTTCATCGGCGAAGGCGATCCCAAAAGCCACGCGATGAGACGTCATCTGTGGGCCGTCTCCGAAACGCTCGTGCCGACGCGTCACGTCTTCGACTTCAACCAGGCGCTGATGGATTTCGGCGCCATGGTGTGCGTCGCGCGAAACCCGAGATGTCTCGTGTGCCCGATGACGAAGAGCTGTCGGGCCTTCCCCTTCAATCCGAGCCGCGAAACCGGGACGAAAACCCCGCGCCGCACCGCGAAATGACGACGATCGTCGTGACCGCCGCTGTGATCGAGCGCGAGGATCGCTTTCTCGTCACCAGGCGTCAGAAAGGCGTCCACCTCGAGGGCTTTTGGGAGTTCCCTGGCGGCAAGTGCGATCGCGGCGAAACGCACGCAGCGTGCCTGACGCGAGAGCTTCGCGAAGAGCTCGATGTCGACGTCGCGATAGGCGAAGAACTCTTTGCGACGACGCACGCGTATCCGGAGCGCCGCGTGGAGCTCCACTTTCTGCGATGCGAGTTGCTGGGCGCTCCGGCGCCACAGATGGGGCAGGAGATGCGATGGGTGCGGCGTGACGAGCTCGGCGCCCTCAGGTTTCCGCCCGCGGACGCGGAGTTGATACGCCTGCTTCGTGGTGAGCAGGGCTGATCCCGCCAAGACGGACGGTTTTACCGCCGAGACCGCAGAGATCGCGGAGAAATAAAAACGTGGGGCGGGTAGGTCAGGTAAGGCGGGTTGGCTAGTTTCCTCCGACCTGCCCCACCTGACACATAAGAATTCTCGGCGAACTCAGCGTGTTCTGCGAGCTCTGCGTTCAAACGTCGCATTTTTTCACAGGCTCTGCCCACGAACGAAGGGCACCTCCGCCACCACGGCGCGAGCGCCTTCGACGGAGACGGCCGTGCCGGGCGCGACGAAGTCGCGGTGCACGTAGGCGAGCGCGATCGGACGCTTGAGCGCGGGCGACAAGATGCTGCTCGTCACGTGGCCGACGTCGCGGCCGTCTGCACGAACGGCGGCGCCGCGCGTCGGAACCGACTCGCCTTCCAGCACGAGGCCGACCAGTCTTTTCGCCACACGGCCGTGCCCCCGGTGCAGGACCCGGATGATGACCTCCTGGCCGACATAGCACCCCTTGGTCATGCTGATGGCGCGCGACTCGATGCCCGCCTCGAGTGGAATCGTCTCTTCGTCCATGTCGCGGAGAAACTTCGGAACGCCAGCCTCGATGCGGATCGCGTCAGCCGTTTCGGCGTCGAGCTCGCCTGTCCCCGCCGATTTCAGCTTGGATTCAAGCGCCTCCGCCCGAGGACGCTCGACGTACACGCCAAAGCCGGCTTCGCCGGTGTCCGCCACCCGCGTCACGATGACCGCCTGGCCGCCGATATGGCCGCGCACGTTGCCGTGTTCCGGTAACGCGGCCAGCGCGTCTCTCGAGCCCTCGTCGAGAACGCCCGCGAGCACCCTCGCGGCATCGGGACCGACGATCGCGATCTCGGCGAACGTCGCGGTCACATCGCCAAGCTGGACGTCCTCGGTGAAGATGAACTGGTCGAGCTTGGCAAGCACCACATCCTTGAGCTCGAGCGGGATGGTCAGCAGCATTAGATCTCCGAGCTCGTAGACGAACAGGTCGGCAATCATTCGCCCCTGGGGAGTGAGATAGGCGGTGTAGCAGCCTTCACCAGGCTTGAGCGCGGTGATGTCGTTGGTGAGAAGACCTTGCAGGTAGGTCGCGCGGTCGCGACCCGACACGACAATGCGGCCCCGATCGAGGCGCTCGATGAACGCCGCGTGACGACGCGCGGCTTGGTACGCGTCCTCTGAAATCCTGGAAATCATAGTGCTATGCTGATGCGTGCCTTCGCCTCATTCTATCCGGGCGGCTCTTCTGGCGCTTTGCTTGGGCATCGCGCTCTCGTCCGGCGCCCAGCAGTTGCCAAGCCCGCCCACTCTCCTCCCGCCAACCGCCTCGAACTTCGCCATCTTTTTCAGGAGTGTGCCGGTCGGCAGCGAGCAGGTCGCCGTCACCCGGGGCGCTGGCGGATGGACCATCCTCAGCTCGGCGCGGCTCGCCGCACCCTTCGACGTCGTCGCGCGCCGCGTGCAGGTGAGGTATACGCCGGAGTGGAAACCGGTTGACCTGACGATCGATGCCATTGTCCGGGGGCAGGCGCAGGCGCTCCACACGACTGTCGACGGAACGACGGCAAAGAGCGACATCACGATTGCCGGCCAATTGACGCAGAAGCCCGATACCGTCGACGGCGACGCCGTCCTGCTGCCGAGCGTCTTCTTCGGTCCCTATGAAGCGGTGGCGGAGCGGTTGAAAACTGCCAGCGCGGGATCGAGCATTCCGGTGTACGCGGCACCGCAGCTTTCCTTCTCGCTGAAGGTCGGCGAATCGTCAATCGAGCAGATTCAAACCACAGCGCGGCTCATCGCCGCGAGGCGCACGCGCGTGACGTTCGCGACGCCGGCCATGCCGTTCGACGTCGAAATCTGGACGGACGAAGCCGGCCGTCTGTTGCGCTTGAGCGTGCCCTCGCAGGATCTCGACGTCGTGCGCGACGACATCGCGTCGGTAACCGCGCGCAGTGTGCCGATCTCACGGCCAAACGACGAACAAGTGAAGATTCCCGCCAACGGGTTCTCGCTCGCGGGGACGCTGTCGAAGCCGGCAGATGCGGGCGCCAAGCCGCTGCCAGCGGTCGTTCTGATCGGCGGCTCAGGGACGGCCGACCGCGACGAGCTCGCGTTCGGCATTCCGATTTTCGGACAGCTGGCGGGCACGATCGCCGACGGCGGGTTCGTGGTACTGCGCTTCGACAAGCGCGGCATCGGTCAAAGTGGCGGCCGCCTCGAGTCGGCGTCGCTCGGTGATTTCTCGGACGACTTGCGAGCCGCGGTACGATTTCTGTCCGGGCGCAAGGACGTCGATCCCAAGCGCATCGCGGTCGTCGGGCACAGTGAAGGCGGAGCGGTCGCGATGATCGCTGCGGCGAAAGACAAACGCATCGCCGCCCTCGTGCTGGTGGCCACCAATGGTGTCACGGGGTCCGACCTCGTCTTGGCGCAACAGCAGCACTTGCTCAGCCGCTCGAACTTTTCGGAGGCGGAGAAGCAGGCCAAGATCGAATTGCAGACTCGGATCAACCAGGCGGTGATTACCGGCAAAGGATGGGAGAACGTACCGGCCGACTTGCGGCGCCAGATCGACAACCCCGAGTTTCAAAGCATCCTCACGAACGATCCGGCGAAGATCATGCCTGATGTCCGGCAGCCGATTCTCATCGTTCAGGGAGAGCTCGATACCCAGGTCGTGCCGTCCAACGCGGACCGCCTCGAAGCGCTCGCGCGCGCGCGCAAAAAGGCGCCGCCGCCGACCGTGGTCGTCAAAGTTCCCGGCGTCAATCACCTGCTCGTCCCGGCGACGACGGGCGAGATCGACGAGTACGGCACCCTGCCCGACAAACACGTGAGCTCGACGGTTTCTACGGCGATCGTGAGCTGGCTTGGCAAAACGCTCACCGCGGCTCGGTGAAGCGGCCGCTTTCTTCTGTGATAGCATCGGCCGACAAACGCTGATTGGAGTCAAGGATGTTCAAGAAATGTTTCGCTGGCGTGGTGCTCGTGACAACGCTGTCGTGGACGGCCGCGGCGCAGGACGCGAAAACCGTCATCGGTAATGCATCCAAGGCCATGGGCGCCGACAATCTGAGAACGATTCGGTATTCCGGTCCGGGTTCGGATTTCGCTTTCGGCCAAGCATTCAATCCGAGCCTGCCGTGGCCGGCATTCAAGAACAAGACCTATACCCGTACGGTCGACTTCGAGGCGCCGGCCTATCGCATAGACCGCGTTCCAGAGCCGGTCGACCCCCAGCGACGCGGCGGCGGACTGCCTCCACCCCAGACTCAGACGATTGTCTTCAACGCGAACACGCCGTGGCCGCAGCAGCTGGAAATCTGGATGACGCCTTCCGGTTTCCTCAGAGCCGCCGCGACCAACAACGCCACGGTCAAATCGCAAACGATGAACGGCAAGAAGTACGACGTGCTGACGTTCACGGGAAAAAACAACGCGAAGGTCAATGGCTACATCAACGACCAGAACCTGGTCGAGAAGGTCGAGACCGTAATAGACAACCCGATGCTCGGAGACACGCCCTTCGAGGTGAGCTACACCGGCTACAAGGACTTCGGCGGCGTGAAATTCCCGACCAGGATCGTGCAGAAGCAGGGCGGCTTCGCGACCCTCGATCTGACCGTGACCGATGTGAAAGCGAATGCCCCGGCCGATATCCAGCCTCCGCAGGGGCGAGGCGGCGCGGGAGCCCCGGGCGGTGGACAGCCGCCCGCCACCACGTCACAAAAACTGGCGGACGGCGTATATCTCATCCTTCCCGCGTATGCCGCGTTGGCCGTCGACTTCAAGGATTACATCGTCGTGATCGAAGGGCCCCAGAGCGAAGCACGCGCGACTGCGATCATCGACGAAGCCAAGAAGGTCATCCCGAATAAGCAGATCAGGTATGTCGTCAACACGCACGGCCACTTCGACCATTCAAGCGGTCTGCGGACGTTCGTCGCCGAAGGCGCGACGATCATCACGCATCAAATCAACAAGCCGTATTACGAGAAGATTTTCAGTCTGCCTCACACGCTCAATCCCGACAAGCAGGCCGAAGCGAAGAAGAAGCTCAGCATCGAGACGATGACCGACAAGAAGGTCCTCACCGACGGCAACCACGTCATCGAGCTGCATCGCCTCCAGAACAGTAACCACAACGAAGGACTGATAGTGGCGTATCTCCCCAAAGAGAAGATCCTCGTGGAGGCGGACGCGTTCAACCCGCCGGCCCAGGCAAATGCGCCGGCCACAGCGAATCCAAACAACTTCAACCTGGTTGAAAATCTGAATCGGTTGAAGCTCGACGTCGAAACGATCATCCCGATTCACTATCCCGCCGACAGCCGTAAAGTCAGCATCACGGAGCTGATGAAGGTCGTCGGACGGAGCAATTAGCGACCAATGCAACGTTTGAACGCAGAGCACGCTGAGAAATCCTTGGACATTTCTTCTCTGCGCCCTCCGCGGT
>QHWL01000146.1:5661-6739 GCA_003222555.1 Acidobacteriota bacterium
CACGATCCCCTAGCGCGAGGCGCACGTAGTGTCCGCCTTCAGGCGTACCGTCACCAATGTGGATCCTCCAGAGCTCCGAACTCGAGGGCGGCTCGTTGATGTTCCGACTCCGGGCCGGAGCCGTTAAAACCGTCGGGCGCGCACCGCGCGCCGACTTCATCGTCGACGCCGCTTTGGTGTCTCGCATCCATTGCCGCCTCACCGCCGGCGAGGAACAACTCGAAGTCGTGGATCTCTCCAGCACGAACGGCACGTTCGTGAACGACCAGCGCATCGACTGCGCGAAACTCGCCAACGGCGATCGCCTGCGCGTCGGCCGAGTGGAGCTGCTTGTGGAGAGGCAGGTCTAGGGTCCCACAGGTGCCGGGAACTCACGCCCTGAGTGCTCACGAACTAACGCTGTGGGGTGCTCTGAACTGACGCAATAGGGTGCTAAAGACCTGCCAGCCTGCCCCGTTCCCGCTCACCCGATCAGGAACGGATTGGTCCGGCGCTCGCAGCCGATCGTTGTGGCGGGGCCGTGCCCTGGATATACGTTTGCGTCGTCGCCGAAGGGGAAGAGCACGGCGCGAATCGAGGCAAGAAGCGTAGCGTAATCGCCTCCGGGCAGGTCAGTACGACCAATCGAACCGGCAAACAGGGTGTCGCCGACGAACAGGTGTTGGCCCTCCTCGCCTTTCTTGCCGATCTGCAGGCATACGCCGCCCGGACAGTGCCCGGGCGTGTGATGCGGCCGCGCCTCATAGTTGCCGAACGAGATCACCTGACGAGGCGCGTAGAAGACGTCGACCGGCGGCGGCCGCTCGACGCGCAACCCGAACATCTCCCCCGATTCAACGGCCAAGTCGTACAGAAAGAGATCGTCGCGGTGCAGATAGATCGGCACGCCCAGCGCTCTCTTGGCCGCCGCGACGCCGGTCACGTGATCGACGTGCGCATGCGTGAGCAAAATGTGACGAATCGCCAGCGCGCCGCGCTCGGCGAACGACAGCAAGGCTTCCACCTCGTCGCCGGGGTCGATAAGCACCGCGTCGTGCGTCTCGTCGCACCCGACGACGAAGCCGTTCTTGAAAAACGG
>QHWL01000146.1:6833-10846 GCA_003222555.1 Acidobacteriota bacterium
CCGCCTGTGCCTTCGCGGCTCTCGCCGCTCGGCATTGCTTGTTACGACTATCCGCTTCGTGCTGCGGTTCCGAGGCCAACGTGATCCTGGCGATCCTGGACGACCTGATGTTCACATCGAAGATCAAGACGGCCGCAAGCCACCTCGGCGTGCCCGTGACGTTTGCGCGGTCGTCGGAGGCGGCGCTTGTCGAAATGCGCAAGAGCCCCCCGGCGCTCGTCATCTTCGACCTCAACAACGCCCGCACCGATCCGCTTGGCACCCTTGCGACGATGAAGCGCGAGCCGGCGCTCGCGGCCATTCCAACGATGGGCTTCGCCTCCCACGTCCAGGTCGACGTCATCAACGCGGCGCGGCAGGCGGGAGTCGACGAAGTACTCGCGCGATCGGCGTTCACCGAGCGTCTTGGCGAAATCCTGACACGGCGCGCCTAGTGGCGCACGCCTTCAGAGCGTGTGAAAAAATGCGCCGCTTTACCGCAGAGCACGCAGAGCACGCCGAGAATCACTTGGGCATTTCTTCTCTGCGGCCTCCGCGGCCTCTGCGTTGAACGTGATTGTCCCCAAGCTTTTCAGGCCTGGGTTAGCGCCGCCACCACGCCGCCGCTGCGAGCGCGGCGAGCAGCAGCAGTGCAACAACAATCCACCGCCCCGAGGAACGTTTTCGCGGGTGAAACGCCACCACGCCCGCCGGCTCGCTCGCCGCACTGCGCACGTCCAGAATCGCGGCGACAGACCGCAACTCGGCAGCCAGTGTCGCCGCGGTTTCGTACCGCAACTCCAGACTCTTCGCCAACGCCTTGCCAACGATGGCATCGAGCTCGCGCGGCAAGCCCCGGTTGAGGGTGCTCGGCGCAGGAGCCGCCGCCTGGACGATCTGCATGGCAAGCGCGGTCGACGTGCTTGCGCTGAATGGCAGCCTACCCGTCAACATTTCGAACAGCACGGTCCCGAGCGAGAAGATGTCGGTTCGCTCATCGACTTGCTCGCCGAGCGCCTGCTCGGGCGACATGTAGGGGATCGTCGACCTCGCCACCGTGTCGGCAGAGTCCGCCGTCATGGCCGCTGCCGCCCGGCGTTGGGCGCCGCCGCCGGTCCAGGCCGACAGGCCGAAGTCGAGAATCTTCGCGTTTCCTTTCGGCGTCACGATGATGTTGTCAGGCCGGAGGTCGGCGTGGAGGATGCCGGCGGCGTGCGCGTCGGCAAGCGCGTCGGCGATTTGAATCCCGAGGTTGATCGCGCGCCGCGGATTGATCGCGCGCCCGGCGATCACGCCATTGAGCATCTCCCCCGGGACGAACTCGAAGGCCAGAAACACACGACCCTGATCGTCGCCTATCTCGTACAGTGCCGCGATGTTGGGATGGGACAGGACCATGGTCGCGCTCGCGTCGCGCAGAAACCGCTCGCGCAACTCGTCGTCTGCGGCAACATCGGAGGTCAGCAGCTTGAGGGCGACAGTCCGGCCGAGTTGGGTATCGCGGGCGCGATAAACCTCGCCTATCCCGCCCGCTCCAATCCTGTCCAGGATTTTGTACTGCCCCAGCGTCTCGAGCATGGATAGGCGACGATTATACTGGCGCCGTTGTACTTCTCGATTCTCAGGACCAACCGGAACTTCAGGCTGCTTTACATCGGCCAGGCGATTTCGCAGCTTGGCGACTGGTTCAACGCCGTCGCCGTCTACGCGCTGCTGCTCGACCTGACCGGCTCGGCGACCGCCGTAGCCTGGATGATGATCGTTCAGTTTCTGCCGATCGCGCTAGTGGGACCTCTTGCCGGAGTCGTCGTCGACCGCGTCAACCGCCGGCGCCTCATGATCGCCGCCGACCTCGTGCGCGGCTGCCTCATTCTGGGGTTGCTCCTCGTCAAGAGCGCCGATCACATCTGGATCGCCTACCTCGTCATGGCGCTGACAGTATCGGCGTCAGCGTTCTTCGAGCCGGCGCGGACGGCCACGATACCCAACATCACTTCCGCCGAGGAGCTGCTGCCGGCCAACGCGCTTTCGAGCGCGACGTGGTCGGCCATGCTGGCCGTCGGCGCGTCGATTGGCGGACTGATGACCGTGGCGCTGGGACGCGACATTGCGTTCGCGATCAACGCCGCGTCGTTCTTCGCGTCGGCGCTGTTCATCGGACGCACGCGGTACGACGCGAACCCGGCCGCCGGCCGACCGCCGCTGCGGGGTCTCGCCGCGATTGCAGGGGTTTCCGATCTCGTCGAAGGCATCCGGTACGTGCGGCACCGCTCGCACGTGGGAGCCCTGATATTCGTGAAGGCTGGATGGGGTCTGGCGGGCGGTGTCCTGCTGTTGCTCACGATCTTCGGGCAGCGCGTGTTTCCCGTGGCCGGCAGTACGGCGGCCGGCATCGGCGTTCTGTACGGCGCGCGCGGGCTCGGCGCCGGACTCGGTCCGATTGCGTTACGCTGGATTCTCGGTCAG
Source organism: Acidobacteriota bacterium (assembly GCA_003222555.1). Classification (GTDB taxonomy): domain Bacteria; phylum Acidobacteriota; class Vicinamibacteria; order Vicinamibacterales; family CAVVIG01; genus JAHFUJ01. Next base: position 9,279 of record QHWL01000146.1, read on the forward strand.
AAGCCGCAGACGCTTCGCCGGACGATTGGCCCGGCGTACTTCATGGTCGGGGTCTTCTACGTCGCGCTGGCGGGGGCGCCGACGCTGCCGATTGCAGCGCTCTTCGTCATGCTCGCGCATTTCGGCGGATCGATTCTGTGGGTATTCAGCACGGTACTCCTGCAGATGGAAGTGCCGGATCGGTTCCGCGGCCGTGTGTTCGCGACCGAGCTCGCGCTGGTCACGCTCACCTCATCGATTTCGAGTTACTGGACCGGCTTCGAGCTGGACCACGCCGGTTGGTCGCCCCGGATGCTGTCATTCGCGCTGGGCGTGATGTTCTGCGTCCCCGGCGCGCTGTGGCTGCTCATTCAGTCGCGCTGGCGCGAGGCGGAGCTCGAGCCGCTGACGCAATCCGACGCCGCCGAGTCGGGCGAGGAAGAGGTGCTGGAAGGACGAATTGGGTGACGGGCGCGGTTCATCGCGCGCGGAGCTCCTCCATCGCGCTCTGAACCAGCTGCTTGGCGTCGTCGAGCTGTTCGAGCACGAGCCCGATGTCCATTCGCGGTTTACCGGGAAAGCGCTCGCTGCGGCAGTACACCCCGTGCTGGCCCACGAGCGCGAGTGAATCGGTGAGCAGATCGAGCGCGACCGCCAGGCGCCCACGCGCGGTCCCCATCATCGTTTCGTGACGCTCGAGCGTGTCGCGGTGCTTATCGAATACAGACATAGTTGTCTTGGTCGGGCTAAAGCCGGACCTTACGGCTTACGAGGCTTGGAAGGCCGCAGCTCCACACGGCTCGGCAAGCTGCGCCGATCGTGGCGAAGAAGATTGAGGACCACTTCGGCGACCTCCTCCGGCGCGATCTTCCAGTCGGCGCCCATGGACTGGTCGCCGCCGCGGCCGAAGGCAGTGGCGACCGATCCCGGCATGACATAGCTGACGCGGATGCCGTCGTACCGGACTTCCTGCATCAGCGCTTCGCTGAAGGCGTTCAACCCGGCCTTCGAGGCGCAGTACGACGCCGCGCTCGCGAACGAGTTTCTTCCGGCGAGGCTGCTGATGTTGATGATGAACCCGCCGTCACGCCGGCGCAGCTGCGGAATGGCGGCGTGACAGGCGTTGAACACGCCGGTGAGGTTGGTGTCGATCACCTCAGCCCACTGTTCCGGCGTCATCTCGGCAACCTCGGCGAAGATGCCGATGCCGGCGTTGTTGATGAGGATGTCGAGGCCGCCAAAGCGCGCGACCGTCGCCGCGACCGCGCGCTCCACCTCGGCGTAGCGGCGAACGTCGGCCTGCAGCGTCTCGACCGACCCCGGACCTGCGCTCTCGATTCGCGGCCGAGCGGCGGACAGATGCGCGGCGTTTCGTCCGGTGACGGCAACCTGCACTCCTTCGGCCACGAGCGCCCTCGCAATCGCAAGGCCGATACCGCGCGATCCCCCCGTCACGAGCCCGACTTTCCCTCGTAGCGATTCCATATCTTGTTCTTGTCGCGGCGGGTCCCACCGATTCTTCGAGCGAAGGGAAGTGAACCCGCCCTCCATCGGATGCCCTCCATCGGCGCTGGATGTAGGACGCCGGT
>QHWL01000147.1 GCA_003222555.1 Acidobacteriota bacterium
CGAGCAGCAGGCCGCCGTAAGCCGCCAGTTTTGCGCGCGTGACGCCGCGCGTCAGGTCGTCAATCGCGTACCGCAGCACCATCGGCGCGGCGAGCGCGATCGCCGTCGTGCCGACAACGCAACCGAGGCCCAACAGAAAGTCGCGGCGGTATCGAAGGGCATAGCCGAGCAGACGGCGAAACGGCGACACGTCCCGAGTATAGCCCGGGGTCGGCCGCCCTTCGAGGTCAGGAGTGCACGCCGTCGGCGAATCCTGATAGAATCCGACGCATGCAGGCTCTGTATATCGTCATCCCGGTCTTGGGCATCTTTGTCATTGCGTACCGCTATTACAGCGCGTTCATCGCGGCAAGAATCATGTCGCTTGACGACTCCCGAGTCACGCCGGCGCACTCGAAATTCGACGGCTCCAACTACTATCCGACCAGTCGGTGGGTGCTCTTCGGGCATCATTTTTCCGCCATCGCTGGCGCGGGGCCGCTCATCGGTCCGGTGCTCGCGGCGCAGTTCGGCTACGCTCCGGGGCTCATCTGGCTCGTGGCTGGGGTGTGCCTCGCCGGCGCCGTCCACGATTTCATCACGCTATGGGCGTCGACAAGACGAGGCGGCCGGTCGCTGGCCGACATCGCGCGAACCGAAATCGGCCCGGTCGCCGGCACGATCGCAGCCGTCGCGGTGCTCTCCATTCTGATTATCGCGCTGGCCGGGCTCGGCATCGCCGTCGTCAACGCGCTCGCCGAGAGCGCGTGGAGCACCTTCACGATCGGCGCGACCATTCCGATCGGAATCGCGATGGGCTTCCACATGTTCGTGTTCAGGAAAGGCAACATCAGGGAGGCGACCATCGTCGGCGTGTTCTTGATGATCTTCGCCGTTCTGCTCGGCAGGCCGTTTGCCAACTCGTCGGCCGGACCCTACCTGGTTTTGTCGCGGCATCAGATCACTGCCGCTCTGGCGATGTACGGATTTGCCGGATCCGTGCTGCCCGTCTGGATGCTGCTCACACCGCGCGGGTACCTCAGCACGTTCATGAAAATCGGCACCATCGTCTTCCTCGCCATCGGCGTCATCGTCGTCAACCCCACGCTGCGGGCGCCGGCGTTCTCGTCGTTTGTGGGCGGCGGCGGGCCCATCATCCCGGGGCCGCTATACCCGTTCGTCTTCATCACGATCGCGTGCGGCGCAATTTCCGGATTCCACTCGCTGATTTCGTCGGGCACCACGCCGAAGATGATCGACAAGGAGAGCGACATCCGTCCCATCGGGTACGGCGCGATGCTCTGTGAAGGATTCGTCGGCGTCATGGCGCTCATCGCCGCCACGGCGCTCCACCCCGGCGACTACTTTGCGATCAATACGTCCGCGTCGGTGTTCCAGGGCCTCGGGATGCCGGCGGTCAATCTCGCCGCGCTGCAGACCGCGGTCGGCGAGAACGTCGTGGCCCGCCCGGGCGGCGCCGTGTCGCTGGCGGTCGGCATGGCCCAGATCTTCAGCGGCCTTCCCGGCATGCGCGGCCTGATGGCCTACTGGTATCACTTCGCCATCATGTTCGAGGCGCTCTTCATCCTCACCACGATCGACGCGGGCACCCGCGTCGGCCGGTTCCTTCTCCAGGAGTTCATCGGCCGCGCGTGGAAGCCGTTCGGGCAGCCCGACTGGCTCCCGGGTTCACTCATCTCGACCTCGCTGATGGTGCTCGGGTGGGCGTATTTCATCTGGACGGGTAGCATCAACACCATCTGGCCGATGTTCGGCATCGCGAACCAGCTGCTCGCGGCGGTCGCGCTCGCCGTCGGCACGACCATCCTCATCAACATGGGCCGCGCGAAGTACGCGTGGGTCACTCTCGCCCCTCTTTGTTTTCTGAGCGTGACGACGCTCACGGCGGGGTACATGAGCGTGCGCGACAACTTCTGGCCGATGGCCGTTGGCCCCAACCCCGAGCTGCACGTTCAGGGCTACGTCGACTCGATTTGCACCTCCTTTCTCATGGTGCTGTGCGTCATCATTCTGGTGTCCGCCGCGCGCCGGTGGATGCTCGTGATGACCGGACGGGAGCCAGTGGTGCTGGAGCTCGCGAAGGCGTAAGCGTAGTCATCGCGGTCGGGCGGGGCCATGAAAAAGCTCGACAAAACCAATCCGTGCCCTCGGCTCGTTTCCGTGTCCTCCGTGGTAGCGTTTTTCGTTTCCGCCAACGAGCTGCAAAAGTCCCCCCGACGCGCCGCTCGTGTTATTCTCTGAGAACCCCAGCCTGGCCCGGTCGTCTCTGCCAGAGAGAACACGAACCCTATGCCGAAACAAGTTGCTATCCGTTTGTACGCGTTTGCCGGCCTCACCGCGGCGCTCCTGCTCCTGGCATCGCCAGCAAGTGCCCAGTTCGTCCCGCGTCCGCTCAATGACCCGGCCACGGGCGAGACATACCACATCGAAGGCGGTGTCGGTTTCTGGTTTCCGGGCGCCCAGATGGTCGTGTCGAGCGAGTCGCTGGGTATTGTCGGGACTCCGGCCGAGCAGTTGATCGATTTGAAGAGCGACCTCGGGTTGACCGATCAGCACTTTTCCGAGCTTCACCTCGTGTTGCGGCCGAGCAACACGAGCAAATTCCGCCTTCAGTACATCCCGATCAATTACACCCAGTCTGCCGTCATCAGGCGCACCATCGTCTTCAACGGCCAGCGATACAGTGTCGGGTTGCCGGTCAACTCGAGCCTGAGCTGGAAGGCCTACCGGTTCGGCTACGAATACGATTTCGTCCAGACGAATCGCGGGTACGCGGGTTTCCTCGTCGAAGCCAAGTACACCGACGTCCAAGTACAGCTCGACAGCCCGATTACGAGCGAATTTGCCAGGGCCCAGGCGCCGATTCCGGCCCTTGGCGGCATCGGCCGGGTGTACGTCGTGCCGAACATTTCGATCACAGTGGACATCAGCGGCTTCAAGCTGCCGGAGAAGCTGATCAAGGGCAGCACCGGCCACTACATCGACGTCGATGTCTATGGCACCATCAATTTCACGAACAACTTCGGAGCGCAGTTGGGGTACCGGTCGTTCGACGTCGGCTACGTCGTGACCCACGACACCGGTTCGTTCAAGTTGAAAGGGTTATACCTAGGGGCGGTCGCCCGGTACTGACGCTGCGCTCACCTGCTACCGCTCGCTGAGCTGCCACCAAGGACACGAAGGACACAAAGGACAAGCCCAAAGAGATTCTTTGTGTCCTTCGTATCCTTTGTGGTAGTTCAGCGCTGATTGGCTCGCTTCATGCCGACGGGCACGAGCTTTTCCAAACGCTGATCGGCCTCGACGAGCGTTTCGTCCCGCTTACAGAAACAGAAACGCAGCTTGGAGCGGCCCTTTCCGGCATCCTTGTAGAAGCTGCTCCCCGGCACCGCGGCGACGCCCACACTCTTCACCAGATACCTGGCGAACTCGACATCGTCGGAGAATCCGAAGCTGCTGATGTCGGTCATGATGTAGTACGCGCCGAACGGCTTGTAGCACGTGAAATGATGCCGCTCGAGGATGTCGAGCAGCATGTCGCGGCCCCGCTGATAGTGGGCGGCGAGATCGCGATAGTACTGGTCGGCCAGCCCGAGCGCGACGGCACCGGCCTCCTGCAGCGGCGCGGGCGCGCCGACAGTGAGAAAGTCGTGGACCTTTCTGATCGCGCCGGTGAGCGAGGGCGGAGAAATCGTCCAGCCGACACGCCAGCCGGTGACGCTGTAGGTCTTCGACAGGCTGTTGATCGTCACCGTGCGATCGGCCATCCCATCAATCGTCGCGATCGGAATGTGCCGGTGACCGTCGTAGGTAATGTGCTCGTAGATCTCATCCGAGATCGCAGTCGCGTCCCATTTGCGGCAGAGCGCGCCGATCGTTTCGAGCTCCTCTCGGGCGAACACCTTGCCGGTCGGGTTGTTCGGCGTATTGATGATGATGGCCTTCGTGCGGGCGTTGAACGCCGCGGCCAGCTCGTCGGGATCGAACGTCCAGTCTGGCTCGCGCAGCGTGACGTATCGCGGCGTGGCGCCCGACAGAATCGCATCCGGCCCGTAGTTCTCGTAGAAGGGCTCGAAGACGATGACTTCGTCGCCCGGATCGATGAGGGCCATCATGGTGGACATCATCGCCTCGGTCGCGCCGCAGCACACCGTGATCTGCTCGTCGGGAATCACGCGGAGTCCGTAGCGCCGCTCGAACTCGCGAGCGATCGCCTCGCGCAGCGGGCGCGCGCCCCACGTGACCGCGTACTGGTTGATGTCGGCGTTGATTGCCGCACACGCCGCGTCCTTGACGGCGGCGGGCGCCGGAAAATCCGGAAATCCCTGCGACAGGTTGACGCCCCCATGAAGCTCATTGAGCCTGGTCATCTCGCGGATGACCGACTCGGTGAACTGGGTGGCCTTCTTCGATCCGGTGAGCTTGGACATTTTCATGCGGCGGCCGCGGGCGCTAGCCGACGCGGCTCTTCTTCCTTTTCTTCGCTACCGACGACTTCTTTTTCGACGGAGCGGACGCTTTCGCTTTGGCTCGCGCGGGACTCGCGACGCGCGGTCCGGCCGGACCCGCGTCGGTCGCTTCCTCACCGGTCGGCGCCGGAGCCGATCCATAAAGCCGGCGGTAATCCTCGGCGGTACCGAGAATTCTCTTCACGTAGTTCTGCGTCTCGGGGAACGGAATGTCCTCGATGAACTCGTCCTGATCGATGCCCGGCCGCTCCGAGATCCAGCGCAAGACCCGGCTCTCGCCGGCGTTGTAGCTCGCGAGCGCCAAATGCACCGCGCCAAACTGACTCACTAGATCTGCGAGGTAGGCCGTCCCCATCTCGATGTTGGGCTCGGCGGAGGCAGTGTTTTCGCGTAGCGGCGCCCGGTCGACGGCAGAAGCTGCATCAGACCGACGGCGTGCGACGACGACCGGATGTCGCGTACGAAGGTCGACTCCTGGGCAACGAGCGCCGCGAGAAGGTACGGATCGAGGCTGCGCTGCGCGGCGTGCTTCTGGATCAAATCCCAGTAGGCAATGGGAAAGATGACCCGTAGAACGTCCTTTGGAAGGTCTTCTCCTCCGGCCGCCATGAACTGGGGATAGGCCCGCCTCATCGTGTTGACGGCTGCCCGGTACAGGCCGAATTGTCGGGAGCCCGACTCCGCCTGGCCCTGCTGATGGTAAATCCAGGCGAGCGTCGCGTCGATGGGCGGCGAGTCGCCCCAGACTGTTTGGGCGTAGTGGAGCTCGTCGATCGCCTGATCGTACAGCTCGAGCCCGAGCAGCGCGCGGACGAGCGGCTCCGTTGGCGGAAGCGGCAGAGGGGCCGCTTGGGAGACCTCTGCACCCGAAGGGTCGCTCGTCTGGGTGTCGACGATGAGCCGCCGTGTCGGCACGCGGGTCTGTTGGTCCGTGAGATGCGCGGCCGCCATTCGACCGTAGTAGCTGTTGAGATAGTCGGTCGCCACGAGCGCGTAGCGCGCCTCGGCGAGCGGTCGCTCGTTGAGGGCCTCGTGCGCCCGCGCCGCCCAGTACAGCCACGGCGGCCGGTAGTCGGACCGCGGGAAATCGGCGGCCGCTCTCTCGAAGATGCGTGCCGTCTCAGCGTAGCTTCCACCCCTGTACGCCCGCCAGCCGATCTTCCACGCCGCACGCGCCGCGTACCGTCCGGTCGGGAATTTTTCGTACAGCTCGCGGAACGTCCGGTCGGCGCTGTCGTCGTCGTCCTGCCGGATGTAGTCGGTCGCGAGACTGTTGAGCGCTTCCTCGGCCCAGCTCTGCGCGGGAAAAGTGGCGACGATGTAGCGAACCGTTTTCAGGTACTCATCGTGCGCGCCGAGCTCGCGAAGCGAGAGGGCGTGAAAGAACAGCGCTTCGGCTTGGCGCGACGCGCGATCGATATACGCGCGCAGGCCGTCGCGCGCGTTGCGGGGACGCTTCAGGAAATAGTCGCTTTCGGCGAGCCGCAGGTTGACCAGCTCTCGATCGTCGCCCTGAGCGGCGCTTCGCAGCCCCTCGAACGCCGTCCGCGCCTGCGCGTACCGCTTGCCTCCGAAGAGCCGCTCGGCACGTCCCAGTTCCAGCTTGTAGCGAACGCTGCCGGCCGCGATCGGCTGGCTGTTGTAGAACCAATCGATCTCGGTCCCGGCCACCGACGACAAATCGCTGAACGGGAACTCGTAGTACACGCGCGCGAACGCTGTTTGGGCCTTTTCCAAATCGCCGGTGGCTTTCGCGGCTCTGCCGACGCGCACCAGCACATCGTCTGGCGCCGTCGTCTTGACCGCCGAGAGCCGTTCGTAGATGGCGAGGGCGGCCCCTTGATCACCGAGGACCTCATCGCACTCCGCTTCGCGCAGCGCCGCGGCTTCCATCAGAAACCCGGCCGGCTCGCGCGCCAGCAGGGTCTGGAACGTGAGGCGCGCCTCGTCGGGATGTCCGAGCCGAAGTTCGGCCAGAGCCTTGTAATACTCCGCGTAATGGATGAGCAGTCCCTGCCGGACGGAAGGCTGCGAGAGTATCGGCAGCGCCTTCCCGTACTCGCCGTCGACCTCGAACTTGACCGCCGACACAAACGCGTCGAGCGCCGCAGTCCTGGCGCCGCGACCCTTGTCCGGCACCATCCACAGCTGTGACAGCTCGCGCGGCACTCGAGGATGGTTCGTCGGACGGAGCGTCACGGCGCTCGATTGGGACGCGTTCTCGGCAGCTTCCTGCTGCGCCTTCGGCTTGGCCGCCGGCCCGACGGCGGTCAACGCGAGCGCAAGGGCCAGGGAAAGTTTCAACTTCAAGTAGTCTGTCCGAGCAGATTGGCATCGCCGTTGGCGAGCGTCCGCACGAGCTCCGCCTGGAAATAGTCGGTGCCCTGGCGCTCGGGCGCCGCGACGCGTTGTTCGTACAGCGCGCGCGCGCGGGCGATTTCGGCGGCAAGCCGGGTCGCGAGATCGCGCTCGCGCCGGCCGGCGATCACAGCCGCTTCGTGATACAGCTTGATTTCCGACACGAGGAGGCGTGCATAGCGGCGCGCCGATTCGTTGCCGTCCTCGGGATCTTCCTCTGCGCGTCCACTGCGCGAACCGGCGAGGTCGGGCTGGTCGCTCCCGGTCGCTGGCGGAACATCAGGGCGCTCGGTGAGCACGCGCGCCGCTCTGAACGCCGTCAAGGCTTCCAGGCAGCGCGCCGAATGACGCGCCATCACTTCAAGCGCGTCCGGCCAGGTGATCGCTGACGCGCGGCTCTGATCGTCGGTGTGGCCTTGGTCCGCATACAAGACGCCGACGACCTGTCCACCCATCGGGATCGGTACCGCGAGCGCCTCACGGCCGTCGGGGAGCTCCGCGAACGGCGGCGCCGCGGTCCGCCCCGATGTGTCGGAAGAAACCGCCTCCCCGGTGCGGACCGCTTCGGCGATGAGTCCCGAGTCCTGCAGCGGCAGCTCGATCTCATTGGCGGCGTCAAAGGCCGGGCCGAAACCGATGAAGCGCCAGCCGCGCAACTGTCCGGCGCGCACGAGCAGAATGCCGGCGCGCGAGGCTTCGCGGCCGGCGCAGCTTACGAGGATGTCGAGGATTTCGCTGAGAGAGCGCGCGCGATCGATGGCACGAATCGCTTCGAGCAAACGCTCGCTGGTCGCGAGATCGGCCGTTTTCAGACCGGCGCGCTCCGACGCCACGGCGGCGTCGAGCGACTGCCGTGCGTTCTCCTGCGCCGCTTGGCGAGCCTCGGCGATGGCTGCCGCAATGGCGGCTTCGCGGTCCGCCTGCGCCGCCTCGCGCGCTTCGGCGCTGGCCCGCGCCACCGCGGCCTCGCGGTCCGCCTGCGCCGCCTCGCGCGCCTCGACGCTGGCCCTCGCCGCGGCGGCCTCGCGGTCCGCCTGCGCTGCCGCTGCCAGGTCGGCCGCAGCGCTGCGAAGCTCGCCCGTGATGTGCTCGCTGAGACGGTCCGCCAGTGCGCCGAAGGCTCGCTCGACCTGTTCGTCAAATGTCATGGGTTTGGACGCACCGGCCGAACGGCGCCGGGCAAACCGCCGGGATGGACTGTTGCCATTATGAGGGTCCCAGCGCTGCCAAGTCAAGCGCGACAAGCCAGACAACTCCAAGCAGGAGAGTAATTTGACGCCTCCCGGTGGACGCCGTACAATGAGGCGTTACACAACGTGAGCTTTTCCGCCAAAGCGGTTCCCGTCATGGGGGCGACACGGCTTCGACGGGGGTGAAGACTCGCGGGATGCATGCCGAGCTCCATTGACTCGTAAATCCGATGGAACATCCGTTAACTGCGGATACTCAGTACGCTCTCGCAGCTTAATAAGCTGTGAGCGTCTGCCCCAACCTCGCCTGGTGGTTGGGGG
>QHWL01000148.1:0-5699 GCA_003222555.1 Acidobacteriota bacterium
GTGAAGAGCTTGATGAGGGGCGTTATACTATGCCGATTTCACGCGGGCAGCATGACGGCGTGGGAATGTGTGGACGGCGGGTCCAGTGGGTGTGACTTGGAGGTTAAAGGAGGCCCCATGACACGAAAGCTATGTGTTCTCGTCGCAGTGCTGGCCTTGATGGTGATCACCGTCGGAACGGCGTCAGCCCAGGATGCCAAGGCGGTCTTGCAGGCCGCTTCCAGGGCCATGGGTGCTCCAAAAACGGTTCAGATCACCGGAACCGGCTGGAACGCCGCCGTGGGTCAGAGCTTCAGTCCGGAGGCGGATTGGCCGAGGTTCGAGGTGACGCGCTACACACGCACCATCGATTACGACGCCAAGTCCTCGCGCGAGGAGCTCACCCGCAGACAGGGAAACAATCCGCCTCGCGGGGGCGGTGGCACGCCGCTCCAGGGTGAGCAACAGCAGGTCGCCATCGTCAGCGGCAACTACGCCTGGAACATGCAGGATGGAAAGGCTGTGCCGCAGCCAGGCCAATATCTCGCGGGGATCCCTATTCCGGAGTTCAGGCAGCTCGATCTCTTGCTGACGCCGCACGGGTTCCTCAGGGCGGCGATGGCCGCGAACAACCCGACGGCCATTTCGTTGACGTTGCCGGCATCGCCGGGCGCTATCACACAGAATGGGAAGGCGACGCTCGTTTCATTCACCGCGATGGGGAAGTACAGAGTCGTAGGGACGTTCAACGACCAGAATCTGCTCGAGATGGTCCACACGTGGATTCCCAACCCGGTCTATGGGGACATGCTGTACGAGCTGCGCTACACGAACTACAAGGATTTCGGCGGCGTGAAGTTCCCGACCATGCTCCATATCCACCAGGGTGACCCGCGGTTGAGCGCCGCGCACAACTCCATGGAGATCACGCTGACCAACGTCCAACCGAACGTGAGTGTCGCCGCGATCGCTGTGCCGGAGGAGGTGCGAAGGGCAACCGCGCCACCGGTTCGCGCGGAGTCGCAGAAGCTGGCGGATGGCATCTGGCTCATCGCCGGGGGTACTCATAACAGCGTTGCCGTCGACTTCCAGGATTTTGTCACGGTGATCGAGGCGCCGCTGAACGAGGAACGCTCCCTCGCCGTGCTCGCGGAAGTGGGCAGACTCATTCCCAACAAGCCGATTCGCTACGTCGTGAACACGCATCACCATTTCGATCACACGGGCGGGCTCCGTACGTATCTCGCACAGGGCGCCACCATCGTCACCCATCACGAGAATCGCGACTACCTCGACCGGGTGTTGTTCAGCCCGGCGCCGCGGACATTACAGCCCGATCGGTTCTCCGCTTACTATCCGTACTTCTCCGGCGGCAGGCGTCCGCTCCCCATCGAAACGGTGAATCAGAAGTACGTGATCAGCGACGGTGCGCGGACGCTCGACCTTTACCCAGTGCAAGGACTCAACCACAACCCCTTCATGCTCGTGGCGTACTTTCCCAAGGAAAAGATCCTGGTCAATGCTGACCTGTATACGCCACCCGCGCAGGGCGCACCGGCTCCGGCGCCCAACGCCAATATGAGGTCGTTGAATCAGAACATCCAGCGCCTCAAGCTGGACGTCGCACAACACGTACCCATCCACGGGCAGCCCGGGCCGGCGAGCCAGTTCGTGCAGATTATGGGAAGAGGGACAAATTAGGGGTATCGAGTTAAGGGGTAAGTGAGCGCTCAACGTGGAAAGTAAGTGGGAAGTGCACCGTGCACTGTCCGCTTACTTTTCGCTTTCTAGTTTGAACGCCGCATATTCCACGGACTCAGGATTCCAGTGTCAACGCTCCGGGCGGAACGCTGACTTACATGATGATGCCTCCGGCCGCATCGTGTCGGTCTGGGATCGTGTTCAAGCGAATTTCGGCGCATGGACCGTCGATTGGTGGCCGGCCCGCGTTTGCGTGACTCCTTAACAGGGAGCGCCACCAGCATCGCAGACCCGTTTCAAGGCGTTCTCCGTAGTCACAAAGAGCTTCGACGCGGTCGTTCCGGTTGCGTAAATGTTCCCGACGCTGTCGACGGCGATTGCCGCCACCGTCGCGTCCTGTACGGTTGCCGTAATCGATACGTGCTGGGCGAAGACAAATGTGCCCGAGAGGCCAACGGCCGATCCACACGCGAAGGCAACGAGCACTTTCATGAGACGCCGGATCATAGATATCCGGGAACGATAGCCGGCATTAAGAGGCCGTTCTCTCGCGCTGGGGCTTCCCAGCGGCATCGCGCAACGCCGGTGTGCACGCACCGGTGAATCTCCGAGGAATTCGTCAGATGCCCCCTTTCATGACGCGCTCGGGGTCAGCACCGGAATGGCATGACGGCCGCGTCGGCGATAGACTTTGAAGTCGGTGACGTCCACGGTCACCACTTTGCAGTCCCACCATTTCTCGCTCATAGCGACCAGGCAGGCGTCGGCAAGGTCCATCGGCTGGTCGGCATACTTGCGGACCAGTTCGCGGACCCGGGTGTGGTGTTCACATAGATTCCACGCGCAGACCAAAAGGCCATCAGCCACTGCCGCCAAGATCGGGTCCGCGTCGCCAAGAAAATGTGCCGCTTCAGTCAGAACCGCTTCGCAGGTGTAAAGCGGCAGGGGTAAGTGGCGCAGCAAGTCCTTCGCCCAGGAACCAAACCGCGGTTCTTCGCGCGCCAGTGCGGAGACCAGCGGTCCAGTGTCGAGGAGGTGGATCATCCCTTGTGCCTGCGGCGCCGAGCGAAGGCACGCCTGATGTTCGCGTTGGTCGGCGCAGGCACGGTGACATTGGTCGAGCCGAGATGAGGCTCCCAGGGCGATTGGCTCGCGGCCTGCGTCCGCTGGCGGACGGCTCCGCGCACGTACTCTGCCACGCTTTCCCTCACGGCCGCGGCGGCCTTTTCCCACCGCGCCTTCTCCTCAGCAGGCACCCGGATGGTCAGTGTTTCACTCATGTCAGCAGTGTCACACACCCCGATTTCGGTTGTCAAAGCTTTAACCCTCGCCATAGCGAGCGGACTTTGTTGGGCCGCTATGCCAGCGGTCCGGGCTTGTTCTTGTAACGATTCGCGATGGCATCGGCGCTCATGTAGGCGAGCGCCTGGATGGTGAGCGTGGGATTGAAACCGCTCATAGACGGGTACGTCGAGCTGCCGATGATGAAGAGATTCGGGATGTCCCAGCTCTGGCCGTAGCGGTTCACCACTGAAGTCTTCGGATCACTCCCCATCCGCGTGCCGCCCTCGTGGTGTGCGCCCGGTGCGCCCGCGCCCAGGGGTGAACGCCACACATGCGTCGCACCCATCGCCCGCCCCAGCTCTTCCAACTTCCCCAGCAAGAACTCGACGCGCGCCAGCTCGTTGGGCCGCCGCCAGTCGTAGGTCAGACGTGGCGCCGGCAAGCCCCACTGATCGCGCACGTTCGGATCGAGATCGATCGTCTGGTCGGCGTACGGCAGGTTGTCGGTCTGCGCGATGATTGCCGCGTACCGCGCGAAGTACTTCGAGAGGAAGTCGCGATATGCCGCGCCCCACCGCGGGACGCCCGGCGGCGGGTTCATGCTCATCGCTGCGCCGATCGGGCCGCCCTCCAGGTCGGCGGGAGTGATCGAGATCTGCGCGCCGCGGATGAAGCCCAGGCCGCTGTGGTCGAAATTGTCGGCGTTGCAGTCGTCCAGGCTATGCTTCTGGGCGTTGGGTCCCATATAGATGTTGACGAATCGATCGTCGAACGCGGCAAACACTCTCGCTCCGATGTGGGCCATCAGATGCTTGCCCACCTGGCCGCTCGAGTTGGCCAGGCCGTTGGGGAACTTTGCCGTCTTGGAAAGCAACAGCAAGCGCGTGTTGTCGTAGATGAAGGGAGCGAGAATGACGAGCTCGGCTTCGATCGTGTTGTCTGAGCCGTCCGAGCCCCAGTACGACACGCCGGTCACACGCCCGCTATTGTCACTCTTCACGCGGTAGCACATGGTGCCGGTGAGCAACTTGAAGTTGCCGGTCGCATCGGCCTCGGGCAGCTTCGTGACCAGGATGCTCGATTTCGCGCCGATGTGGCAGCCGAACGCCTGGCAAAAGCCGCAGTAGGTGCAGCCCGGCCGGCCCTGATAGGTTTGCGAGAGGATCGCGCGCGGCGATGAAAACGGGTGGTAGCCAAGCTTGCGGGCCCCGGCTGCGAAGATGACGCCCGATTGATCCGCCATCAACGGCGGCAGCGGATACTCGCGGCGGCGCGGCGCTTCGAACGGGTTGCCGCCTTCGATCTTGCGGCCCTGCAGATTGCCCGCCCTGCCGGACACGCCGAGCTCGTATTCGGCGCGATCGTAGAAAGGCTCCAGATCCGCGTAGGTCAACGGCCAGTCGATGAGCGAGCAATCCTTCGGGATCGCTGACGCTCCGTAGCGCTCAATGGTCTGCGACCGCGAGCGGAAATCGTCCTCGTGAAAGCGCCAGGAGATTGCGCCGTAGTGCACGGTACCGCCGCCCGCCTGGTTGCCGTAATTGAGAATCGGGAGCGGATTCGCGCGCGCCTTCGCGTTCGGCCGCCAGGTGACCGGCTGGCGCTTCGCGTTCGGGCGCAGGTCCTGTCGCTGGAAGTAGCGCAATTCATCGAGCGCGCTGAAGTCCGCAGTGGCCAGGCGCGGCCCGCGCTCCAGCCCAATAACCTTCATGCCTGCTTTGCCCAGCTCGGCCGCGAGAATCCCCCCTGCGGCGCCCATACCGACGATGACGACATCGGTTTTTTCGGTGGCCATCGCTCATGCCTTCCGCGCCGGGCCTTTACCCTGCGCTTGCAGGCCGATCATGGGTGCGCGCGTGAACGCTTGCCTATTCTGCAGATCCGCCGGCGTGAACATCGCTTGCGCGCCGGGGAAGCCCACCAGACGCCAGCCCGCGAAGTCCTTGTTGCCGCCGTAGATCGGGTCGGCAAACATGCCTTCCATGGTGTGCGTGCGGACGGTGTCGAAAAACACCTGCGCTGTGGGCCACGTGAATCCGGTGGCCTTGCCTTGCTCGAGCGCCGTAATCACTTCGTCCTGCCGCGCGGCATTCAGCCGGACGAAAGGCTCGTGATAGGTCTTGCGACAATACGCATCGAGCTGAGCGAGCCCGCGCCGGTAGAAATCCTGAAGATCGGCGTAGGCGCCGGCGAGCGCCAGGTCGATGTAATTGAGCACCCCCGCATCGCGCGCACCCGGCTTGTCGGGCGCGCCGGGCATGAGCCGCTCGGTGAACGCGGCAATCGTGGCGGCATTTTCGTCGTTGAAGAACGCGCCGTGCTCGACGACATTCGAGTGCGGCTGGATCGTCGCGGGCGCGCCCGTTTCCGGGCGTTGCTCGTGAGCCTGCGTAAGCGCGCCGGGCACTAGCCCCGCACCGGCAACGGCGCCCGCGCCGGCCGCGGCGCGCACCAAGAATGCGCGCCGAGTGGCATCATGCGTGCTCATGCTTGTCCCCTGTTGTCATCGTCAGCTCCTCGCAAAAAACGGGTTGACGTCTACCCTAGCTATGCGGCAGTTTTCGGATCCACAGGTCACTCTGCGCTGCACGAACCGGTCAACTCGGCGATCTTGTCGGTGGTTTTCCGCCCGCACACCCAGTTGGCCAGCGTCTGCCACTCCGGATCGAGAATGGAGCTCCAGTGTCGACGGGCATGACGCTCCTCCGCATCAATTCCTCCTTCACCTGAGCGTC
>QHWL01000148.1:5723-6262 GCA_003222555.1 Acidobacteriota bacterium
AACGATCTAATCCCGGAAGGGCCTTGCATGCGCCAAGCGAAGCGCCTTCCGGGCTTAGAAATTGATTTGGGCCGTGAGCCGCATCAGACGTCCCTGGAGGATCCTCATCGGCGTTCCCAGAGATGACCCGAATTGCTGATTCTCCGTGAGCACGGGGTTGCTGTTGAAGACGTTGTACACGTCCACGCCCGGCTCAAACTGCGCCCTTCCCACTCTGAACACCCTTCGAAGATTGAGGTCCAACTGATTCCAGCGCTCCAACCACTGGCTCCCCGGTTCGTCCAGTCGCACGTTGACCGTTTGAGTCCGGCCGCCCGGAAACAGGCTAGCCGGAACGTTCCAGTTCGTCCACAGCGATTGATCCGCCACGGCGGAGCCTAACAGTGCACCGGGGAGGCTGACCGCCGACATCCCGACCATCAGGCCGAGCGGGAGCGGGTAATTGCCGGCGAGCTTGAAACCGTGCCGGTAGGGAATGTCGAGCTGAGTTTGGTCGCAGTTACGTTGTGCGTTCGGATCGGACGCGATAGTCAGATACG
>QHWL01000149.1 GCA_003222555.1 Acidobacteriota bacterium
CAATGCGTGTTCCAGTAACACGAACTGCCACGTGATCGCGAGGGAGTGCTAGACAAACATGCGATCTACTGACGCGGATCTATCCGCCGGCCATGGGAAGCATTGTGCCCACCCGGACAATCCATTGTACGAGTGCGCCTAATTACCGGGCGGTGTCGGGCGATTACTGGTGAGTGCTCAGAGGATTGCGAACACGGGACAACTGGTTGGCCGATGCGGCCAAATTGTTGGCTTCACTCAGGCGCCGCGCAGGCGCTTGGCCAGCTGACGCACGTCGAGTTTGTCCATCTTATATTTCAAGGTACTCAGCGGAACTCCAAGATACTCTGCGGTCCCAGTAACATTCCATCCGCACTTTTCGAGTGCACGCAGAATGAAGTTCCGCTCGAAGGCGTTCGTGGCCTCCTCGAATAAGCTTTCACTTTGCGAGCCCAGCGGCTCGAGCTGTGCAAAATGGAACTCGAGCGGCAGATCTTCTTCCGAGATGTACTCCTTGTCGCTCACCGCGACGAGCCGCTCGATCAGATTCTCCAACTCGCGGATGTTTCCCGGCCACCAATACTTCTTCAGCATGATCGGTGATGCCCTGAATCTTCTTTCTGAACCGCGCGTTGTAGCGGCGCAGAAAGAATTCGGTGAGCGGCGGGACGTCTTCGGTCCGATCCCGCAAAGGCGGAACCTTGATGGGGATGACGTTGATTCGATAGTAGAGATCCTCGCGGAATCGTCCATCCTTCACGGCCTTGTCGAGGTCGATGTTGGTTGCGGCGATCAGCCGGAATTCCGTCTTGATCAGTTTTGTTCCGCCCACTCGTTCGATTTCGCCTTCCTGGATGGCGCGCAGCAGCTTGGCCTGAAGGTCGAGCCGAAGATCCCCGATTTCGTCCAGGAAAAGGGTGCCGTTCGACGCGAGCTCGAACTTGCCGAGCTGTTGCCGGTGCGCGCCAGTGAACGCTCCGCGCTCGTGACCGAACAGGGCGCTCTCGACCAGCTCACGGGGGATCGCCGCGAGATTGACGGCGATGAACGGCGCGTCGGGATCGCCCGCCTCCCGGTGGATCAGACGTGCCAGCAGCTCCTTGCCGGTGCCGCTTTCGCCGAGAATGAGCACCGTTGCCGACAGCTTCGCAATCTTGTTCACTAAATCGATGATGTCTCGGGTGACCTTGCTCGGACCGACGATGAACTCGCGCTCGGTCTGGTCGGCGACCTGCGCGGACAAGGTGAGGACCTGACGGTTCAGGTCCTGGCGCTCGCTCGCGTTCCTCACGAGCGACCGCAGCTCGTCGTAGTCGAAGTCTTTGGTGATGTAATGGTAGGCGCCGTGCTTCATGGCCTGCACGGCGGTCTCGATTTCACTGATGGCCGAGATCATGATCACCTCGACCAGGGCGTAGTTCTCCTTGACGATCCGGAGCACTTCAAAGCCGCTGATGCCTGGCAGCTTCACGTCGAGCAGCATCAGGTCGATGTCTTCTCGGTTGAGAATTGGAAGGGCCGCCTCGCCGCTCGAGACGCGCAACACGCGGTACTCGCGCTTGAGGATCGCGGTCAGCGTATCCCGCATCCCCTCATCGTCGTCGACGATGAGGACCGTCTTGAGCTTGTGGGTCATCGACTGGCATCGAGGGGAAACCGGAAGTATTGTGTCAGGCGGTTGACACTGTTGCAAGCCGTTCGATAAGGTACGAGTTTTGTTGACCTTTCTGTGGCTGCTTACCGGCGCAGCCTTCCTCGTGGCCCTCGGGGCGTTCGCCCGCGTCCGGCGGGTGTCCAAGCGGCTCGAACGGCTGAGCGAGTCGTACTGGGAGCTGCGCTACGAGCACGGACAGCTACGCTCGAGAATCGCCCGGCTAGAACCGGCGCAGCCGGTTTCTGGCGAGCACGACCCTGCGCAGCGGGTTTCTGGCCAGCACGACCCGGCGCAGCCGGCCCGCGGCGACTACCAGCATCAGCCCGGCGCCCAAACCGGTGCGACGGCATTTGTGCCCCTCTCATCGCTCAAACGGCCAAACGAGACGACCCTTGCCGAGTGAACATGACGTCGTCGTCATCGGGGCCGGCACGGGCGGCTACGTTGCCGCGATCCGTGCCGCGCAGTTGGGCCTGAAGGTCGCCGTCGTCGAAAAACAACAGGCGCTCGGAGGTACGTGTCTGCTGTGGGGATGCATCCCGACCAAGGCGCTCCTCGAGCACGCCCACGCGTTCAAGATCGTGCAGCACGCCAAGGAATGGGGCGTGAGGATCGGCGAAGGGGCGGTTTCGATCGACATGGTCGCGGTCCAGACGCGCAAAGATAGAGTGGTCACCGGCCTCAGCAGAGGAGTCGAGTTCCTCTTCAAGAAAAACAAGATCGATTGGATCAAAGGCACCGCGCGGCTTGCGGGCAACGGCGGCGTCGAGGTGTTCGAAGGCGAGAAGCAGACGCTGCGCGTCCGCAAAGAGATCATCGTGGCCACCGGGTCGGCGCCGAGAAGCGTGCCCGGGATCGAGCTCGATCGCAGGCGCATCATCACGAGCGACGAAGCCATCAACCTGAAAGAAGTGCCAAAGGCGATAGCCATCATGGGCAGCGGGGCGGTCGGCGTCGAGTTCGCGTCGATCTTCCGCCGCTTCGGCAGCGAGGTGACGATTCTGGAGTTGCTGCCACGGCTCGTGCCGGTCGAGGACGAAGCTGTGTCGGCGGAGCTGGAAAAGTCGTTCCGGAAACAGGGGATCACCAGTCACACGGGAGCGAAGGTCACGAGCGCCAAGGTGAGCGGCGCGGGTGTCGACATCGAGGCGCAACTGGCGGACGGCAGCACGCAGAGAATACGCGCCGACTATTTGCTGGTGGCGACGGGCCGGGGTCCAGTCACGGCCGGCCTCGACGCCGAGCGCGCGGGTCTGCTCCTCGAAAACGGCTACGTCAAGGTCGATGCGCAGTACAGAACCAATGTCGCCGGGATTTCCGCCATCGGAGACGTCATCACACTTGGCACGGCCGGACACCCCCAGCTGGCGCATGTGTCGTCGGCCGAAGGCATCGCCGCTGCCGAGCGCACTGCGGGTCAGGAGATCCGGCCGATCAACTACGACCACGTGCCAGGGTGCACGTATTGCGATCCCGAGATCGGCAGTGTCGGTCTCACCGAGCGCGAGGCGAAAAAACGGGGCTTCGACGTTCGCGTGGGCACTTTTCCGTTCGGGGTTCTCGGGCGCGCCAAGATGGCTGGCGAGACTGAGGGATTCGTGAAGATCGTCGCCGACAAGAAGTACGACGAGGTGCTCGGTGTGCACATGATCGGGCTACGTTCGACCGAGCTCGTCGCGGAAGCGACGCTCGCGCTCCGACTGGAGTGCACAGTGGAAGAGCTAATCCGAACCATCCACGCGCATCCGACGATGGCCGAGGCCGTCGGCGAAGCGGCTCACGCCGCGCATGGAGCGGCGATACACATGTAGCGCGGGTTTTTGTCACGGGGAACGATATGCCAACCGACGTCGTCATGCCGCAGATGGGCGAGTCGATCGCCGAGGGCACCGTTGTTCGCTGGATCAAGAAGATCGGCGACAAGGTCGACCGCGACGAACCGCTCTTCGAAATTTCCACGGACAAGGTCGACGCAGAGATTCCCTCGCCGATCGCCGGCGTCCTCACCGAGATTCGCGTGAAGGAAGGCGAGACAGTTTCCGTCAACAGCGTGGTGGCGGTGATCGGCCAAACCGGTGAAGCAGCTGCCACCCCCGCGGCGCAGCCGCGGCCAGCGGTCGGCAAGCCAACTCCAGACAAAGAAGAGCAGCACGACGCGCGTCCGCGACTCGACCCGAGCGCCGCCGGAGGTCGAAACGCGGCGAAGGGCAATGAAGACGCACTCCACCAGCGCTCATCGCCGCTCGTACGAAAAATTGCCAAAGATCACCAGGTGGACCTCTCCCAGATTCACGGGACCGGCATCGCCGGCCGGGTGACCAAGAACGACATCCTGGGCTACCTCGGTGCCGACGGGGTCAAGCCTGCGGAGCGCCTCGAGCCCGCAGCCTTCGGCGTGAGCGGCCAGGTGGTTCCAATGTCCGTGATGCGCCGCAAGATTGCGGAGCACATGATTACGAGCCGGCGTACGTCGGCGCACGTGCACTCGGTGTTTGAAGTGGGCTTCTCGCGCGTTGCGCAGATTCGCGACCAAAGAAAAGCCGAGTTCGAACGTGCAGGCGCGAAGCTGACGTATCTCTCGTTCATCATCAAGGCGGTCACCGATGCACTTCGGACGATGCCAATCGTCAATGCCTCGATCGACGGCGACAACATCGTCTATCACTCCGACGTCAACGTCGGCATTGCGGTGGCCCTCGACTGGGGCCTCATCGTCCCGGTAATCAAGACGGCCGACGAACGAAATCTTCTCGGGTTGAGCCGGGCCGTCGCCGACCTGGCGAACCGCGCGCGCAACAAGCAGCTCAAGCCGGACGAGGTCACCGGCGGCACGTTCACGATCACGAACCCCGGCGTGTTCGGGGCGCTGTTCGGGATGCCGATCATCAACCAGCCGCAGGTCGCGATCCTCGGGGTCGGCCACGTCGAGAAGCGTCCGATCGTCATCGAGGACGACGCCATCGCGATTCGTCCGATGGCGTACCTGACGCTGGGGTACGACCATCGGATTATCGACGGCGCTGTCGCGGATCAATTCATGTCGCGCGTGAAGCGTACGCTCGAGAACTGGGACCCGGCGACGGTTTGAGATCGGGCCTGGCCTGCACGACCACAGCACGGGGGCCGACAAAAAGATCGGCTCCTTCGAGATGAAACCAATCGAAATCCGCCGGCTCGGAAACGTGGCGTACGTCGAGGCGTTGGCGCTTCAACGTGCGCTTGTCGAGGATCGCCGCGCTGGCCGTATCGGCGACGTCCTGCTCCTGGTTGAGCATCCGCACGTCCTGACGCTCGGAGTCCGGGGCGACGGCGGTCGCTCGCACATCCTCGCATCGGCCGAAACGCTGGCCTTGCGAGGCATCGAGGTGCACGAAACCGGTCGCGGCGGCGATATCACCTACCATGGCCCCGGGCAGATTGTCGGGTACCCGATCGTCGATCTGCAGCCGGACCGCTGCGACGTGCACCGGTACATCCGCGATCTCGAAGAAGTGCTGATTCGCGCCGTGGGCGAGCTCGGCGTCGAAGCAACGCGCGTTCCCGGATTGACAGGGGTCTGGGTCGGTCGTGAAAAGGTGGCCGCGATCGGCGTGCGCATTTCGCGCTGGGTGACGAGCCACGGTTTTGCGTTGAACGTGGACTCCGACGTCGAGTACTTCAACCTGATCGTCCCGTGCGGCATTCCCGATCGAGGCGTCACGTCGCTCGGGCGGCTGCTTGGGGGGCCGGTCGATCGCAAGCTCGTTGAGGATTGCATCGTCGCGCATTTTTGCGACGTGTTCGAGCGGGCGACGGTTCTGGCGGCATCGGTCGGAGAGACTCCTTGACGGAAATGGTCGGCGGCCGCCCGCGCGCAGGCGTCTCAGCCATGGCGTTCATGTTCTGATCGGCCTCGTGGGGCGGCCGCCCTCGCGAGGTTCAATGGAAAGTGCGGAATGCTCTATAAGTGCTTATTAATCAATTACTTAAAGATAATGGTTCACGTGTGGAATATTTTTGCCGTGCTCGGGGTTTTATCCGCATCGAGAGGAAAACCTCATGCGGGATCCCAAAAACGAAGACCTTCTCACGCGACTCCAATCGGGAGACGACCGCGCGATCGACGAACTAGCCGACGCGTATAACTCGAAGATTTATCAGCTCGCATTCAGATATTTGCGGAACAAGGAAGACGCGGAAGAAATTACGCAGGACGTGTTGTTCAAGGTGTACCGAAACGTCGGGGCGTTCCGTGGTGACGCGGCGCTGTCGTCCTGGATTTACCGGATCACATTCAACGCGGCGATGTCACGCCTGCGCACGGCGAGCTATCAGCGGTGGCAGGACGAGGAACAGCCCGCCGCTCTTGTTGATCGCGACGAGAGCGGCAGTGTTGCGCGCGCCGAGGTGGCCGATTGGTCGGACATGGCCGACGAGCGAGTGCTTCGTTCGCAGGTCCGGCGCCGGCTGTTCCGCGCCATCCTCGCGCTGCCGGCGATCTATCGCGCGCCCGTCGTGCTCCGCGACATTCAGGGGATGTCGACTGAAGAGGCAAGCGCGATGCTGCGGGTGAAAGACCAGACGCTCAAATCTCGGCTGCACCGCGGCCGCTTGATTCTCCGCAAGCAGCTCACGGATCTTGCCGGCGGTCTCACGCTCCATCGGCCGGTGTACGGGACTTAACGGGCGGGAGGGGCAGGTAGGGCGGGAAGGGCAGGTAGGACGCGAAGGGCATGAGGCCGGCCTTTGCGGCCCTTCCCGCCTCTCCTGGCTAGCCCGCCGCTCCTGCCCCACCCCGCCCCTCCTGCCTAACCTGCCCACCTGCCTCACCCGCCCTCGTGATCACAACCCGCCCCACCTGCCCTCGTGATCACAGCAGGATCGCGTTGTCGAGCAACACCTGCTCGTGAACGCTGAGAGGCGGCAACGCGACATCGACAATTCCTGCCGGACCCAGCCTCACAGGGAGCGCCGCCGCGCGCGCCCGTCTTCCAGCCGAATCGTCTGGCGCCACAAAGCAAGTGGTCTGCCGGCGCGAGCGGCCCAACAGCGCTTCGATTGCCGATGCCGCGGCAGAGGCCAGCGCGTAGGGTCCCGGCGGCCACAGCCTGGCGACGCGCGCGTCGATCCGGTGGCGCGATGGTTCATGCAACACGCGCGTCAGCGCAAGGCCGGCGATGGTGGCGTCCTCCCAGGGGATCACGATCTGAGACGGCGGGACGCCGAGGACCGCCAGCGCGACATCGCGCGGCGACCCGTTCGTCTCGAGCGCCACGATTGCGCGTACCGCTCCGGCAAGCGCCTCCGGGGCCGAGCCGAACAGGCGTTCACGCGCGACATGCAGCTCCCGTACGCCGCGCTCGACGAGCTCCCGTTGGGACGAACCCGCACAAAGGACGATTGAGCCGGCGCCGACGTCCACAATCCGCTTCAGCTGCATCAGGCCATCGTCGCCTTGCCACTCGCCGCTTCCAAACCGATCGGCGACGACCAGGACGGATGCGCCGGCCGCGCGCCACACATCGGTCGAGCCCGATAACCTGGTCGCGAATCCTTCGATCGGCGCTGCTTGCATGATGTCGAGCGCCTTGCCAGCCGCGACGTTCGGCGTTTCGTCGATCAGCCGGATCTCGCCGGCCGCGCTCTTGCGCGCGAGAACATACGCCAGAGCGCCTCCCAGCTCGCCGGCTCCGATGATGGCGACATCGCGCATTGGTGGGCTATTGTAATGGCGCCCGGCCACGAGAGGCGCCGGAGCCAATCGCGGCGCCGCCGCCTGAGGTCGAGCCCCGGCGTCCTACATCCAGCGCCGATGGAAGGGGGGTCCTTCCCTTCGCTCGATGAATCGGTGGCCTGCCGCAGCCTTGGCGGAGGCGGTGGGACCCGTCGCGACAAGAACAAGATATGGAATCGCTACGAGGGAAAGTCGGGCCCGTGACGGGGGGATCGCGCGGTATCGGCCTCGCGATTGCGAGGGCGCTCGTGGCCGAAGGAGTGCAGGTTGCCGTCACCGGACGAAACGCGGCGCATCTGTCCGCCGCTCGGCCGCGAATCGAGAGCGCAGGTCCGGGGTCGGTCGAGACGCTGCAGGCCGACGTTCGCCGCTACGCCGAGGTGGAGCGCGCGGTCGCGGCGACGGTCGCGCGCTTTGGCGGCCTCGACATCCTCATCAACAACGCCGGCATCGGCATCTTCGCCGAGGTTGCCGAGATGACG
>QHWL01000150.1:0-203 GCA_003222555.1 Acidobacteriota bacterium
TGACCAATAACAACGACCAGACGTGGTTCGACATCGTCGGGAGTTTCCATAGCGACGCCTTGCATATGGTCGAACGCTGGACGTACGTCGCCCAGGACAGGATTGACTACGAAGTCACGATCGAAGATCCGAAGGTGTTTACGCGACCCTGGAAGATGGGTTGGAACTACGGGCGTAACCCGACAGAGGAGCAGTGGGAAAAC
>QHWL01000150.1:352-5516 GCA_003222555.1 Acidobacteriota bacterium
TAATCAGCGCGATCCTCGCGCCGGACGTCGGACACGCGCAGGAAGCGACGATACTGGGCGCGGTCACGGATGGGACGGGTGGCGTGCTGCCCGGGGTGACGATCACGGTGATTCACGAAGCCTCCGGGAACACATTCACCGCGGTCACCAACGACCGCGGCGAGTATCGGATCCCGGTGCGGACAGGACCCAACAAGATCACCGCGGAACTTTCGGGGTTTGGCACCGCGAACCGGACCCTCGATCTGCTGGTGGGTCAACAGGCGGTCCTGAATCTCCAGATGACGCCCGCCGGCGTGGCAGAGACCGTCACGGTGACCGGTGAATCGCCACTCATCGACGTCATCCAATCCAAGCTGGGCGGCAATATCGATCCGAAGCAAATGTCGGAGCTCCCCGTGCAGGGGCGGAACTTCATCGACTTGACGATGCTGGCGCCGGGAGCCCGGGCGAACATGGTCGGCGACACGCCGTTCGGGCAGGTCGGGACCACGCAGGTTGGCTTCGGCAGCTTTCAGCTCAACGTCGACGGGCAGCAGATCACGCAGAACTGCTGCGCGGGCGCGGGAGGCCAGCCGCGGTTCAGCAGGGACGCCATTGCGGAGTTTCAATTCTCGGGCCGCTTCGACGCCACCCAAGGCCGCTCGGCCGGCGTGCAGATCAACGTCATCAGCAAGTCTGGCACGAACGGGCATGCCGGCACCTTCTCGGGCTTCTTCCGCGACGACAGCATGATTGCAAAGGATTTCCTCGCGCGTGCGGTGCTGCCGTACTCCAACCAGCAGTTGGCGGGCACCTATGGCGGCCCGCTCGTGAAGGACAAGGCGCATTACTTCGCCAACTACGAATACGAGCGCGAGCCGAACACCTTCATCTACCAGAGCACCGGTCCCACGGCGGCGTTCAACCGGAATCTGAGCGGCACCCGCAAGGAAAGGAAAGGTGACGCGCGGTTGGACTTTCAGCTGTCGAGCGGGGCGCATCTGATGCTCCGCGGAAATAATTGGCACAACGGGCTCCCCTACGATCAGAACTTCGGCGCTGCCAGCGCGATCAACGCTCCGTCGGCGGCAACTCAAACGGATCGGTACAGCGACCAGGTCAACGCCTCGCTGACGAAAGTCCTCACCGCCAGGGCCGTGAACGAGGTGAAGATCGGGCACTCCGGCCAGCACTGGGCCAGCCGATCGGTGATCCCCGACTGGGTTGGCGGGCCGAACACGTTTGCGGCACCGCGAGTGCCCGGGTCGGGAGTGCCGAACATTTCGTTCAGCGGCTACTCGATTGGGACTCCGACCAACATCCCGCAGCGGATCGGCCAGGACGTGTACAGCGTCCGGGACGACTTCACCTACTTATACGAGGAGCGTGGCCGTCACGATCTGAAAACGGGTGGGGAGTACCAGAACTACCTGGTGTGGCACGACTGGTGCAACGTCTTCAATGGGCAGATTAGCTACAGCGGAACGCCGCCCAGCAACATCGCGTCATTCTTCCCGGACCCGATGAACCCGGCGACGTGGGACCTGGTGGGGCTGAGCTCGGTCGTGGCTCCCACGCAGTACGCGGGCGTGATCGGCGACTGCCGCATGCGAAGCCCCAGGAACATCGGCGGTGCCTGGGTACAGGACGACTGGCAGGTCTCGCAGCGCCTGACGGCGAACCTTGGGCTCCGCTGGGACGGCGAGACGGGTACGTGGGCAAACGAAATTGGCATCCCACCATTTTTGGCGCCCAACCGTCCGAACCCGCTGAACAATTGGGGACCGCGACTGGGCGGGGCCTTCAAGCTGAACGACCGGACGGTCATCCGCGGCGGCTGGGGCATCTACTACTCCGAAATCATCAACCAGACAGCACACAACACCCGGATCGATAATCAGCAGCTCAGGATCAACACGCAGAATACGGCGCGGCGGCCCGACTTCGCGATCAACCCGTACAACGGGCCGACACCCAGTTTCGATCAGGCCCTCGCGTCGTTCTGCAGCACACAAAATGTGCTGTCCAACTGCGTGCTGCGGTCCTTCAGCTCGAGCATGGTCAGCCCATACCAGCGGATTCCGTACAGCTACCAGGCGTCGATTGGCTTTCAACGCCAAATCCAAGACAGCATGATGGCCGAAATGAATTTCGTCTGGACCGGGCTTCGGCACGACCGTCTCGCCGGTCGCGTCGGCGAAACCTCGGCCAATACCAATCTCGTCTTCGATCCGCTGACCGGGGTCAACCTTCCGTTCAGCAACGCGCTCACCCCGGCCGGCGCCGCCACTCGCGCCTATCCACAGTTTGGCGTGGTGCCCATTGATTGGTCGAACGGAAGGTCCGATGCACGCGCGCTGGACACGTCGTTCTCGAAGCGCTTCAGCAACCAGTGGCAGGCGCAGGCTACCTACTCCCTCTCGTACCTCTACGATGCGCAAGCCGCGGCGATGAGTGGACCCGACGAGGTTCCATTTAAGGTTGCGAACGATCTCGGGTACCAATACACGCTCGCGGCCTCCGACCAGCGCCACCGGGCGACCTTCAACGGCATCTGGCAGATGGGGTACGGCTTCCAGCTGAGCGGCCTTTATTTCTTCGGCTCAGGCCAGCGCTTCCCGGTGACGTGTGGCGCGGACAATCGCAATATCGGGGTCCCCTCGAGCACGGGGTACCGCCTGTGCTCGGCAGCCGTGGCGGCCAATCCTCCAGCAGGCGTTCAGTTCGAACCCGGCACCGCGATTCTGGTGCGCAATCAATTCGTCGGCCTGCCGATCCACCGCGTGGACGTGCGGCTGATGCGCCAGTTCAGGCTGCTCGGGAGCGCGCGCGTCGACACCACGCTGGAGGTGTTCAATCTGTTCAATCACGAGAACTTCGGAAATTACACGACTATCGTCACGAACCCGCGGTACGGGCAGCCATCGCAGGTGGCCAATGTGGTCTACAACCCGCGCACGGTGCAGCTGGGATTCCGGTTCGCGTTCTGAACGTCACAAAAATACGACGTTTGAACGCAGAGCTCGCAGAGCACGCGGAGAAATCCCTGGCAAACGCTAAGAATTCTTGGCGTGCTCTGCGTGCTCGGCGGTAAAACGGTGCATTTTCCACACCCTCTTCAGGCCTGCGGCTATGCGATCTGGCGCAGATGAAGCCGTGCTCACCGAACGGCGCGGGCCGGTGTTTATTGCGGTCATCAATCGACCGGCTGTTCTAAATGCCATCAATCCCACCGTCTCCTCTGGCTTGCGAGCGGCATTTATCGCATTCAGGGACGATTCATCGCTTCTGGCTGCCGTTTTGACCGGCAGCGGCGAGAGAGCATTCTCCACAGGAAATGATCTGCGCGAGCTTCATGAAGCACAAGCGCGCGGAGACAACAACGTCAGTGCTGCGCTTTCAGCGGTGCCGTTTGGCGGCATTACGCGAGACTACGACTGCACGAAGCCAATCATCGCAGCCATCAATGGCTATTGCCTCGCTGGAGGACTCGAGCTGGCTCTATGCTGCGATATTAGAATCGCGGGTTCAGGCTCGCAGTTTGGGTTTCCGGAGGTCAGTAGAGGATTGGTTCCTGGCGCGGGTGGGACGCAGCGGCTTCCGAGAGTCGTTGGTCCAGCCAGCGCTCTCGAGATGATTTTGACGGGCGCGAGCTTCGATGCTCTGTGGGCACTCAGCCGTGGGCTGGTGAACGAGGTCGTCGCACCATTGGCAGTCATGCCGAGGGCACTGGAAATCGCTGAACTCATCGCGAAGAATGCACCGGTAGCGACTCAGCTCTCGAAACGAGCGGTCACCGCGAGCACGGACCTGTCGCTCGACGAGGGCTTGGCGTTGGAGAGAACGCTGTCCCGGCAGGCCCTGGGTACCTGGGATGCAGAAGAAGGGCCGCGGGCATTTGCAGAGAAGCGAGCTCCCACGTTTCGTGGGAAGTAGCGCTGCGATTCGCCTCCGCCAAGTGGTCAAACTCCGGTTGCTCACGACCCACTGGCGAAGTAAACTGCCACTCGGATGGACGCAGTCGTGCGCAACCAGGCGAGTCGTTTGCCGATCGCAGCGGCAGTGCCGATCCTGCTCGTGTGGTTATTGGTTTCCCCACGAGCTGCCGCACAAGAGAGCGCCCCGGCTCGAGAAGGCGGCCGGCCGCAGACGGTCGCCGGCTGCCCGGGAGCTTCGCAGCAATTCTACCCATGTGCGAAGGCCAAGGCGCAGGCGTTCACTCCACCTCGTATGCCCGACGGCAAGCCGGACATGCGGGGAGCGTGGAACAACCCCACAACATCGGGGAGCCAAAACATCGAAGATTACCCAGGTGACGGCTTCTTGAACCCGGCGAGGACGCTGATTGTCGACCCACCCGACGGCAAGATCCCGTACCAACCCAGATGGGCGACGAAAAAACAAGAGAACCTCCAGCAATACATCGATCCGTTTGGGACGTGCTATCCCCCCGGTGTGCCGCGCCATGTGTATTCGCCGCGCGGTCATCACATTCTTCAAAGTCCTGGCGTATTCGCCATCGTGTCCGAGGCTACGCATGTGTATCGGATTATCCCGACTGATGGCAGCCCGCATATTGGAAACGACATCCGCCTCTACATGGGAGACTCTCGCGGCCGATGGGAGGGCAGCACGCTAGTCGTCGACACGACCAATCTCACTGATAGAACCTGGCTCGATATCGTCGGGGACTTCCACAGCGACGCCTTGCACGTGGTCGAACGGTTTACGCTTCTCGACGCCGACACGATTTTCTACGAGACGACGCTGGTCGACGCGAACGTGTTTACGCGGCCCTGGACCATGGCCTTTCCCCTGGTGCGTATGGAGAAGGGGCACGAAGTCATGGAAGAGGCGTGCTTCGAAGGCGATCACGACATTCCGCACTTGCTCGGAGCTTTCAAGATCTACCTCGGGCTTCATTCTCCGAGGTGACCTTACCGTTCGCGCCTAATGCCACTTTATCCGATCGTTCCAGTCGGTGAGATGCGCGGCCGAGGACTCTGGCCGCGGAGCTCGAACGTACGCGCGGAAAAACGCCTCCTCCGGCGAGCGCTTCGCAGCCCGCGTCGATTCGGCTGATTCCACCGCTCGCGCGATCAACAATCACCGCCCGTGCTGATTCGCGGACATTCGGGCGTCAATCTGGATTGACGCGGCCGGCGGCCTACGGAGGCGTTTT
>QHWL01000150.1:5597-11325 GCA_003222555.1 Acidobacteriota bacterium
CGGGAAACCGCCGCGCGGGCCGAGTCCGGAGCAGCTCACGGAGTTGCTCCGACTGTGCCCACGTCCCGGAGCGAAGATTTCCCGCGCCGTCGAGCAGTTTCGCGGGAGCAGCAGGTTGCTGGCCGAATGCCGCGGATCTGATAAAGCAGTAACAAGGTGCAGATGCTGGGCCGAGGCCAGACGTCGTTAGCACTCCTTCGCGGGCAGCCGATGCGTTATCGATTTGCTGATGGCTTTCTTGCCGCTGTCGTACTGATCGCGCTGACGGCGACCCCGTCGGCGGCTCAGACCGCAGTGGCTCAACGTGCAGCCCTGCCGCGCACGGATGATGGCAAGCCCGACCTGTCCGGCGTGTGGCAGGTCCTGAGCACGGCGGCGTGGGACCTTCAGGACCATCAGGCGGCGTTGGGTGTACCGGCGGGTCAGGGCGTGGTCGAGGGAAACGACATTCCTTACCAGCCTTGGGCGCTCGCCAAGAAACAGGAAAACCTCAAGAATCGCCTGACCGCCGACCCCGAGACAAAGTGCTTCCTGCCAGGGGTGCCGCGCATCACCTACATGCCATACCCGTTCCACATCGTGCAGACGCCGACCCACGTGTCGATCCTCTACGAATACCTCCACGCGGCCCGCAACGTCTTCATGAACGTCGAGCATCTCCCTGGTTCCATCGAATGGTTCATGGGGGATTCGCGCGGCCGGTGGGAAGGGGATACGCTGGTCGTCGACGTCAAGGACTTCACCAACCAGACCTGGCTCGATCGGGCTGGAAATTTTCATAGCGAGGCGCTGCATCTGGTGGAGCGGTATCGGCTCGTCGGCCCCGACCACATCGAGTATGAGGTCACCGTCGAGGATCCGAAGGTGTTCACACGACCGTGGAAGATGAGCATGCCTCTTTATCGTCGCAAGGAAAAAAACGTTCGGATCCTGGAATACGAATGCTACGCCTACGTCCACGAAGAGGAAGCGCGGCGCGCAGCGGTGCCCCGGTAGGGGCACGCCCGCAAGTCATGGGAAATCGGTTCATGAATTCGGCGATCGTGGCGGTCGCGGTCTCGCTCACGCCAGTACCGGTCGCTGGTCAGGCCCCGGCGGCAAGGTCTCAAGCGTATACCGCGCCACGCACGCCGGACGGCAGGCCGGACCTGCAGGGCATCTGGCAGGTTCTCAACACCGCCGCGTGGGACATTCAGGACCATCATGCACAGCTGGACGTTCCTGCGGGGCAAGGTGTGGTTGAGGGTAATGAAATCCCCTACCAGCCTTGGGCCGCAGCGAAGAAGAAGGAGAACTTTGCAAACCGCCTGACTGCCGATCCCGTCAGAAAGTGTTATCTGCCCGGCGTCCCGCGCATCACGTATATGCCCTATCCCTTTCAGATTTTTCAGACTGCCAACTCCGTGGTGATCATCTACGAGTATGTCCACGCGGTCCGCACGATCTACACGGATCGTCCGCATCTTCCGGGCCATATCGATTTCTGGTTGGGGATGTCGCGTGGCCGATGGGAAGGGGATACGCTGGTCGTCGACTCGATCGATTTCAACGACCAGACCTGGTTCGACCGGGCCGGCAATTTCCATAGCGACGCCTTGCACGTGGTCGAGCGCTACACGCGCACCGGCCCCGACCACATCGCCTATGAGGTCACGATCGAGGACCCGAAGGTGTTTACGCGGCCCTGGAAAATGAGCATGCCCCTGTATCGTCGGCAGGAAAAGAATGTTCAAATTCTGGACTACGAGTGCCACGCTCTGGAGGAACAAGCCGAGGGCAGGCTCAAGTGACCGCGACGCCGCACAGCCGTGAGCCGTTGACCCCGCCAAGGCACCCCAGCGCGGCTGCCGCACTGGGGACCCCGCCAAGGCACAGAGGATCGAGCGAAGGCCGACTTCCCGGCGCGCGACTTCGGCCGCAGCCGGCCGGCACGGCCGCTGCGGGGGTGGTGCCAGCAGCCGCGCTGCACTCTACCGCTACACGCACGTGAAAAACGCTGGTTTCTCGAGAGGAGGTCTCAGATGAGCCGTCGATTTTTCGATTCAACGATGGCCATGGCGATCGCGACGGCTGTCTTGTCGCTGATGCCGGTCTCGGTCGCTGGCCAGGTGGACATTCAGGGATTTTGGGCCAACCAAGGGAGGCGGCTGGCCACGTATAACGTCGAGGAGGGAGCGGATGAAACGCACGTTCTGCTTAGCGGGGTGCAGACCGACCAGCGAAGTCTGATTGTGGATCCGGCGGATGGGAGAATTCCTTACCAGCTGTGGGCCAGGGCGAAACGGCAGGAGGTCTTTGACAACCACACCAACCTGACGAAATGGGAGTACGTCGACCCACACACGCGTTGTTTTCCGAGCGGTATACCACGCGTCTTTTATCAAGGTGCCTTTCAGATTCTTCAACCTCCCGGATACGTCGTGATTCTCCAGGAGTTCAACCATGGCTCCCGCATCATCGCTTTGGACGGGCGTCCGCATGTCGGCGACGGCATCAAGCTGTGGATGGGGGACTCGCGCGGCCATTGGGAGGGAAACACGCTGGTCGTCGACGTGACCAATAACAACGACAAGACCTGGTTTGATATCGTCGGCGATTTCCATAGCGACGCCTTGCATATCAAGGAACGCTTCACGCTCGTCAATCCCGACACGATCAGCTACGAAGCGACGTTCGAGGATCCAAACGTATACACGAAACCTTTCAAGATGGCTTTAACTTTCGGGCGCTCTGTAAGTGGTGAAGCAGTGAAGAGTTATGAGCTCTTCGAGGAGGCATGTCACGAAGGTCAACGAAATATCCCGCAGATGATGTACAAGCTGGACAGCAGTCCCAAGTGAAAAGACGCAGCCGGTGTATCCTTCGAGGCCCAACACCCAGACACCAGCCCCAGATGCCCATACGAGCGACCGCACCGCCGTCACGCAGGTGGCAGCGGTGCGATGTATGAGCCCTCGAGTGGTCGTTTGTCAGTTTGTCTTGCCGGAGCCGGCGATCTTCACGAAATCAGCCCATGGAAACACGCGGCCATGGATCGGTACGATCTGGGCGACGTTCAACTTCAGTCGCTGCACGTTATTGTACAGGCTCGTGTTGGCAGCCGACGCCGTCGTCGGGAGCGGCGCGCTGGCCGCCGGAGGGTTGAAGAGGTCTGCTTCGATCAGCAGCTTCTCCTTCGGGAGATGCACCATCAGCATGCCCACAGCGTGCGGATTGCCCTCCACCAGATGCAGGTCCATGATTCGTGTTCCATCGCTGATCGTGTACTTGTCGTTCTGCACGCCTTCAAGAACGAAGGTCTCCTGGAACTCATCCGGCGGATACAGGGACAACCTGTCCGGCTCCAGCGTCCGCGGCGCGAGGTCCATGACGGCGTAGTAGTAGTAGGGTACAAGATCTCGATGCGCGACCGGGATCGCGCCCTCATGCACATAGGTACGAAGGCCGCCGGAGTGGTCGAAGTGGTGATGGGTATTCACCACGTACTTGATCCGCTTGTTCGGAATGAGCTTCTTCACTTCGCCGATAACCGCCAGAGACCGGGCCTCGTCGAGCGGCGCTTCGACAACCGTCACAAAATCGCTGAACTCGACGGCTACGCTGTGGTGGGAACCGCCGGTCAGGTAGAACACTCCATCGGCCAGCTTCTGCGACTCGACGCGGACGGGTGGAACGGCTGTGTTCTGTACCGCCGCTGGGACGGTGACTGCCTCGCCACACATGTTCGGCTGGACGTTGGCTATCGTGATGCCAAACGAATTGTGGCCCCCATCGCGGACGCCGAAGTACCCCTGCGGTCTTTCTTCATGATCCCAGTTCGTATGGTGATGAAAATTGGTGGGAAACTTCACACCTCCGAACTGCTTGTAGCCGCCATACGTCTTTTCCTCGACGGTGTCTCCCAGCAAGGGGGTCGGAACAAACGTCTGGACGCGTACGACTTCATTCTGATTGTTGATCGAGCCCTGGATCCGAAACTTTCCCATCGTATATGCGAGGATGTTCCTCTTCTCTCCGAAACCGCCTTCGCGTGAAGGGCCGCCTTCATAGCGTTCAAACCCCACCAAGTCCTTCGCCGCCATGGCTCCCTTGAGGAAACCGTGAGGGTCGAGCCAGATCTCGAGCTGACGTGTCGCCGCCGCAGCCGGCTGCGGATTCACGTTGGTTCCCTGCAAGTTCCAGGCATAGTTGCCGCTGATGAGATTGATCAGCCGCTGTTCCCCCTGGATCGGAATTCCGCCGCCGCCGCGGCTCGGGTAATTTCCCTGTCGGCGAACCTGCTCTTCTCGCATGGTTCTGGCGTCGAAGTTAATGGTCCGGGAGAAACTCGCTAACTCCACTTTCGGCCAGTCATCCCCCGGGGAGTACCCCTGGCCCACGATGCCCACGTAGCCGCCGGTACCCGAGTAGGTGATACATTTCAGCGCTTCAGTGCCCATTCCTTTAGCGGCGGCCTGCAGAACGGCCTTCGCATCCTGGGCCGCCGCAGTCGCGCCCATCAACGCCAGAAGGACAACGATAATCGACAATTTCTTTGCCATACTCTCCCTCCTTCTTTCCTATCTTGATTTCCAGCTTTCCCCGAAGTAATACCTGTAGCCAAGCTCGAGAAAACGGGGCAGGTCGCGTTCTCCTTCCAAGCACGCCTCTTCCAGGAGCTCGAACCCCGGTGCCTTCTCCCGCACCAGGGCCCACACCACCGTCCACGGTTTGGTATACGCCTTCGGATCTTCGATCGTGACTTCGTAGTGGATCGTGTCGGGGTCGATCATCGTCAAGCGTTCGACCAGATGCGCGGCGTCGGTAGAGAAATTCCCCGAGTCGTCAAACCATGTGTAGCCGTTGAGATTGGTCACGTCGATAACCAAGGTCTTCCCCTCCCAGCGGCCACGCGATTCCCCATTCCACAGTTTGATGTTTTCTCCGACGTGCGGACGCCCGTTCGTCGTGATGATGCGTTCGACGTGGTGGTCCTCGAAGAGCCACACCACGTAGTCTTCGCCCGAGGGCTGGATCAGCATGCTCGCGCCCTGGTGCCCTGCGCGGGGCACACCCCCCGAAGCACACGCCGTGCGCGGGTCGATGTACTTGTGGAAGTTCTGCCCTTTTCTGCCAATCTCGGCCGCCCACGGCTGATAAGGAATCTTTCTGTCTGGCGGGTCCACGATCAGACTTGGCCCTACAGTCCATGGCATGACGGCGTCGAGCGTGAGGGGTTCGGTTTCCGAGACACCTTCGACGGAGAATGCGTCGGCCAGGCCGCGCCAATATCCCTGCATGTCGGGCTTACCGCCCGGTGTACGTGGCGGATCGAAGGTTTTCGCTTTTTCCAGCGCACACGTGTGAAACGCCAGGGGCTCCGCAGGACACCCGCCCCAGGTGGTTCGCGCGGCGGCACCCTGACCGGCCGCGGGTGACGGGACCAGCGACAGAACCCCCACCACGGCTGCGCCGGCCGTCATTGAACCGACACATCGATTCTTCACCTCACACCTCGCTGGTAATCGCTCACTTCCTTGTCTGGTCCTGTT
This sequence comes from Acidobacteriota bacterium, assembly GCA_003222555.1. Classification (GTDB taxonomy): domain Bacteria; phylum Acidobacteriota; class Vicinamibacteria; order Vicinamibacterales; family CAVVIG01; genus JAHFUJ01. The sequence goes on from QHWL01000150.1 coordinate 11,129, forward strand.
GTCTCCGCGCCTCTTCTTGGAGCAGATAGCCGGCCGGGTACTCCAAAAGCCGCACGTTCGGTTCCTTCCGACGGTAGAGCGGCATGCTCATCTTCCAGGGTCTGGTAAACACCTTGGGGTCTTCGATCGTCGCCTCGTAGTTGATGTGGTCGGGGCCGGCGGGCGAGTAGCGTTCGACCACGTGTAAGGCATCACTA
>QHWL01000774.1 GCA_003222555.1 Acidobacteriota bacterium
AATCAACAGATCCAGGACCGCGCCGCCCGCTTCGTAGACGCCGTCCAGCTCAAAACGGGTGAGATTGATCCCTTCGAGCTGCCGCGGGAGGTGTTTGATAATGCGGACTCGCATCAGGTACGTCTGGCCAGGTCACGAGGCAGCCGACATGCCTCCGACAGTTTTACGCTCACTCGGCGATTTGAGGATGAACGCACCGTCGCGACCCAGACTCAGAAAACCACCATCGAGGACGAGGGCCTGTAGAACCGCATCGCACTCCGCGACGTCGAGTCGCCAGAGCTGCTGAATCTGCCAGCGCGTCAATTTCAGGTCCGGGTTTTCTCGGTACGCCGCCAGAATCCGTTCGGCGAGGGTGCGCGTGGGTTCGGCCATCGTTGTGGGCACGTGACGAGGGCTGCAATTCACGCGCCTTGCGCACCCCCGTGCGCTGCTCGAAATTTCCGAATCGTCGTGGTGAAAAGACCGCGCGGGGCAGACAAAAGGCGGCGAAAGGCGGGCGAACCGGGTACTTACATCGACCCAATGTTCTGGTCACGGGGTCGAAAAATCGACGTCGATCCGAACGGGGTTGACGGTGACCGTCATCGTGAAGCGCCGTTCTCCGCCTGATGCGCTCCTGACCACGATCTCGCGCGTGCCGAGATTGATGGGGCGACCCGCCAGCGGCAACGAGGACCTCGGCAGGCAGAGTCGCCGTAACCGTCAGCGCCGACATGGATGGAACGATCGAGATGGCCGTGGTCGCGCCAGGCTTGACCTCGACCCGGCGCGTGTCGCGGTAGCCGAGCGCGCGGCTCTCGAACCGCAATTCATGGATTCCGGGCGGCAGCAGAACCTGATTCCGCTCATCCAGGTGGATCGCGCGTGTTCCCTCGGTGATCGCGATCTCGATCGACGAGGACACCTGCACCCACCCCGAGTAGATGGCCTGGGAAATCTCCGAAGTGCGATCGGCCGTGATGTCCACGGTCTCCCGCACCGACCCCTCGGCGCTCTCGAGCACGACCTCGTGAGAACCGGGGGCCAGACCATCGACGGTCAAGGGCGTCACTCCGCGCGCGCGGCGGTCAATGGTGACTTGCGCTCCCGGCGGGACCGAGGTCACTTGCAGACGACCGGTGCGTTTCGACGTCCAATCGAGGCGCCCGACGGTCGAACCACCCGCCACCACGTCGATTTCCAGTTTACGCGTGGCTTTGAGCCGACGGAATTCGAGGACGTGGAGGCCCGCCGACAGCTCGGTTGTGAGCGGCGTCGTGCCAACCATCTTGCCGTCGACGAGAACCTGTGAGCCGGTCGGCACCGACTCGATGACAGCCATGCCGGTTGTCGGCGTCGTTGGGAGCTTCGGGAGCTTCGACCACATCCCGGAGAACGCCGGCAAATACGTGCGCGCCGTCCATCCTGCGCCTCCGACGACCGCCAACAGCGCCGCCGCGATGGCGAGGCGCCGCAACCAAGGGGCCAGCGGCTCGTAA
>QHWL01000775.1:0-1282 GCA_003222555.1 Acidobacteriota bacterium
CGCGATGCCAATCTGGCGCGAGATGGCCAGGTCCACGCTCCAGTAATTGGGGCCCGTCAAGGCATTCCGTTTCAGGTTGCCGTACGTTCCCGGTTCCGGCTGGGCAAAAGCGGCGCGATTGAAATAGTTCGTCAGCGTCCCCGGCTTGCCGAACACGTCATCGCTGACCATGTTCACCCGTTGGTTCCTGATCCCCGTGAACGCGTTGTCGAGGCCGGTGATGATGTTGAGGCGATTGCCGGACCGGATACTGGCGATGCCCGACGCGCGCCAGTGGGAGAGCGCGCGCAGCGCCGCGACGGCGAACTCGGGCGTTTCCGCGCCGAGCGTGATGCTCGCCAGGTGCGTGCGGTCCTGATCGCAGTAGCCGCGATCGAACTCGGGGTCGTCCGGCTTCGTGTACCCGGTGCTGATCTGGCTGAACGTGTTCGGCGTGTCGGTGCCGACGCAGCGCGACCAGGTGTAATTGCCGTTCATGCTGAGGCCGCCCGGCGAACGGCGCTGCACCGACAGCTTCAGACCCCGGTACGTCTGCCAGCCGAGGTCATCGTTCAGATCCAGCGCGCCGATGAACTGCGCCTCGCGCGGATTCTCCTGGTAGAGCACGCGCCGCACGTTCAGATTGGCGTTGGTCGAGCACACCCGGTAGGACACGCCGTCGCGCAGCGTGCAGGGCCCGAGTCCCATGTAGATGCCCGGGTTGATCGCGGTCTGCGCCCACAGCCGATCCGAGTAGGTCCCGAGATAGCTCACCGCGACGCCCCAGTCCCTGCCGATCTGCCGCTCGAGCGTGACGTTCCAATTCTGCACACGCGGTGAGTTGATGTCGGGCTCCATGGTGCCAAAGGCGCCGAAGGGCACGAACGGCGTGTCACGGTTCGTCACGATCGGATGGGGATCGCCCCCCACATGCGCGTACGGGTCGTCCATGCGCCCCGGCGGATCGGTGATGAGCGACCGGTTGCCAAACGGCGGCGCCGACGAGTTGATGTTGTGATAGTCGCCCGCCATGAAATCGTAGCCCAGGGCGTACGACGCGCGCAGCGCCATGCGTCCGTTACCGGTGACGTCCCACGCGACGCCGACCCGCGGCGAGAGATTCTTCCACTGCTTGTTCAGCCCCGTCTGTCCGGGCGGAAAACCGTCATCGCCTGGATAGATGAAACCGGCGGGCGCGTTCACGAACACGTTGCTCTTGATGCCGCGGCGGAAGTTGTCGAGCCTGAAGATCGATACCGCATTGCTTTCAACAGTCGTCCCGAAGTAGGGCTCCCACCGCAGG
>QHWL01000775.1:1300-3068 GCA_003222555.1 Acidobacteriota bacterium
CAGGTGTCCTGCGCGTAGAGCCCGAGGTACCAGCTGTCCACCGGCAGGTTCTGCACCGCGCCATGCTCGACCGACGTGACCCGGCCGAGCAGGAGGTCGGCGAGGCCGAGCCCGGTGGCGCTGCCGTCGATCAGCCAGATGCCGGCGGCCCGCGACGACGACTGGTACCGGCCACGCCAGTACGCGACGTTGCCGCCGATACCGAACTGATGCCGGCCGCGAACCAGGGTGAGGTCGTCGACCGCTTGGTAGAACTTGTTCAGGAACAGTGCTTTCGTCGTGCCTGCGGGCAAGTCGAAGCCGCCCGTGACCGTGATCGGCATCTGACCGCTGATGTAGGGGCGCAGCTTGATGCCCAGGTCGCTCGGATCGAAGTACGGCGTGTTGTAACGGTCCACCTTCGTGTCGTTGTACGCCACGCGGATGGAGTTCACGACGGCGGGCCCGAACACCATCGTATCGCCGAGCGTCAGCGACTGGGCCAGATTGTCGGCGCCAGAATTGAATGCCTTGAGGACGTTGTCCGATCCACCCTGATAGGCCGGCGATTTCTTGATAAAGGTGGCCATGTACCGGCCGAACACGGAATGGCTGGCACTCCACTGGTAGTCGATCCGCCCGACGGCCTGGCCTTCATTGCTGTCATCGGTCGTGCCGAACGTGATCTGGCCGCACGGATCGGTCGTCGTCGGGAGTCGCCTCGCAAGATTCAGCGCGGCAGGGCTGAACAGTGCGGGACTAATGCGGTTGTCGACGAAGCCCCCGCCCAGGATCACCTGCCTGCCGTTGTTGCACGCCGGTGAGGCAAACGTCGTGAAGTCGCCCAAACGTCGTGAAGTCACCGCCGAGCATCTGGGCCGTGGGCACCCAGGCAATCCGGTTGGCGGGCCGGAAGCGAAGCGCGGTGCCCTGATAGCCCCCGAAGAAGAACAGCTTGTCACGCGCGACCGGGCCACCGAGGGTCCCGCCGAACTGATTGCGCATCAGACCGTCGTCCTCGCGCCTGCCGTCGGGGCCAATCGAGGCAAACGGACTCGTCGCGTTCAAGCGGCGGTCGCGGAGGAACTCGAACGCATTGCCATGGAAGTTGTTGGTGCCCGCCTTCGTGACGGCGTTCACCGAAGCGGCCGCGTGCATCCCGTTCTGGGCGGACAGTCCGCTGGTCGCCACGCGGAATTCCTGCAGGGCGTCGGGGAACGGCATCGGGAGGTTCACGTTGCTCTGCGGGCTGTTGTGTGTCGCACCGTCGAGCAGGTACCCGACCCCGATTGGCAGGCCCCCGGCAACCGAGATGGTCACGCCCCCTGGGAAGTTCCGGCTCCCTACGACGCCGGTCTGGACCGCCGCGCCGGCCAGGACGATCAGGTCGGTCACCTGGCGCCCCTGCAGCGGCAGCTCTACGATCCGCTTGTTCTCGATCACGTCGCCGATCCCGGCACTCTGCAGGTCGACGAGCGGTGCAGCCGCCTCGACGGACACGGTCTCCTGGAGACTGCCGATCGCCAGCACCACATTGATGACGGGGGCTGCCGCCACCTGCAGGACGATCCCGGTCTGCGCGAACGTACGGAATCCCTGGAGGACCGCCTCCAGCCGATAGGGCCCCGTGGAAAGGTTCGGCAGCACGTACATGCCGTTCGCATCTGTGGTCACGCTGCGCGTGAGGCCCGTGTCGGTCTGGGTCGCGGTGATCGTGACGCCGGGGATGACGGCGCCGCTTTCGTCGGTGACGCGGCCGCTCAGCTGCGCCGTCGAGAGCTGCGCCCAC
>QHWL01000136.1 GCA_003222555.1 Acidobacteriota bacterium
TGCCAAACGCCATTCGAAAGAGCGTCACGCCGATGAAGGCGACCACCGGTGGTTTCCAGCGCCGCACTTTTTTGCCTAACGTGCGGACGCCGGCGGCGTATTCCGCACGTCTGAGCGTATCGATCCCTGGCGTCGGCCGCGCGATGAGATTGGTGATGCCGAAACCCCATTCAGGCAGGCGGCGGTCGTCTTCGGTGAAGATGGGCTCCGGAACGAGGCCAGATTCGAACAGCAGTTTCCAGAAACGGTTCGAATGGCCCGCGAAGTGATGGCCGATGGTCGCGGATCGGATTCCCGGATTGATGCCGACAAGGAGAACTCGAACTCCCGGCCGGATGCAATCACGCAATTTACAATTGACAATTGACAATTTACGAAGAGACTTTTCTGATCCTGTCAAGACTTTCCGTTTCAGACTTTCCGTTTCACTTTGTAAAGTGTAAATTGTAAATTGTGAATTGTATGAATTGGTTATTCAAGGAAGAGCCCACCCACTACAGCTTCGACGAGCTCGTCAAGGACCGGAAAACCGTGTGGAGCGGCGTGAAAAACCCGCTCGCCCAGAAACACCTTCGCGCGGTCAGGAAAGGCGACAGCATCTTCTATTACCACACGGCAAACGAAAAGGCCGTTGTCGGAATCGCGAAAGCACTCGGAGACGCCTATCCCGACCCGAAAGATAAAACGGGCAAGCAGGCGGTGGTCGACGTCGCTCCGTCCAGGAAGCTGCCCCGGCCGGTGACCCTCGCCGAGATCAAAGCCGACGCGGCGTTCAAGACGTTTCCGCTCGTCCGGATCTCACGACTGTCGGTGATGCCGGTCACCGACGCGGAATGGAAACGGATCGAGACGCTGGCGGGAAAGACGGGGGCGTGAGAAGTCCCGCCCAAGAGCCTGTCAAAAAACGACGTTTGAACGCAGCCGCCTTCGCGCCGAAGGCGCTCCGGCGAGCCTCGCCGAAGCTCGGGGAGAACCACGCCGAGCTTCGCTCGGCGGTTTGAGGCGAAGCTTCGTTACGAGCCTGTCAAAAAACGACGTTTGAACGCGGAGCTCACGGAAAAATGCAACCACGAAGACACGAAAACACGAAAAGTACGTTGGCGTTCCTCGTGTCTGCGTGCTTTCGTGGTTGCCTTCAACTCGAGCAAGAACTTCTCTGCGGCCTCCGCGGTCTCTGCGTTGAAGTGATTTGCTCACAATCTCTCAAGGCAGTCAGGAGCGTTCAGTCGTAGTGTCCGGCTTTTGCCGGACGTGAGGGTCCGCTTTTGCCAACAGGACCGTGACGACGACGAGCACGGGCGACCACAAAAGCGCCAGCCACGCAAACCCCATCCGTTCGAACAGGAAGCCGCCCAGCGCGGGTCCGCCGAGCAGGCCCACACCCCACGCCACGTTGTACAAGCCGTAAGCGACGCCAAACGATCCAACGCCCGCCTGCGATACGGCCTCAGCCATGTATGCGAGCGACGGCGTGATGACGCATGCCATCGTCGCTGCCTGGAGCGCGAAGAGGCCGATGGCCGACGGATAGCTCCAGGCACGGCTCAACCACGGGAGCCCGCACGCGACGAGCACCAGGCCAATGATGGTGAGGCGGCGGCCGCCCGAGCGATCGGCGAGCCGGCCAAAGAGAGGATGCAGCACGGAGGAAACGAGCGCGCTAATCCCGAACACGAAGCCGATTCGCGCGGGACCGAGACCAAGCCGGGCCGACAGAAAAAGCGGCAGGACGGGCTCGAGCATGCACATCGTCGCCGACACGGCGACGACGGCGGAGAAGCACGCGGCGACCGCCGGTATTCGCATCACGGTCGATGCCGGCACGCGGTCCAGCGCCGCGTGCTGCTTCGGAATCTCGATCCAGGTGAACGCCCCCGCCGCGAGGAGGGCCATCGCGCCGACCGCGACGAACGGCAGCCGGATCCCGCCGATCTCGTAGAGCCAGCCGCCGAGCAAGGGTCCGAGCATGAATCCCACGCTGGTGCCGGACATGACCAGCCCCAGGATGCGGCCGCGCTCGGCAGGCCCGTACAAGTCCGCAATCAGCGCGAAGCCGACCACCCACGTCACCGCGTCGGCGGCGCCCTGGACCAGGCGCGCCGCGAAGAGCCAGAGCAATCCCTCCGCGAATGCGAAGAGGAGCGTCGCCACCGCCAGCGCGATGAGTCCGCCGACCAGCGGCGCCTTCCGCCCGATGCGATCCGAGACCGCGCCCATCGGCATCGACACCCCGAGCAGCGTCACGCCGAAAGATGCAAACAGCAGTCCGATCATCGTGGGCGACGCGCCGAGCCGGCGGCTCAGATCCGGCAGGACTGGAACGGCAACCGAGTAGGCCACGATGTCGGTGAAGGTCGCGAGCATCACGAGCGCGACGGCGAAGGCGCGAGATGCCCGCAAAGACATAGCTGCTTGGATGGACGACGAGGGTTTGTGTGGCGCTTGCGGGCCACGAAGGCACGAAAGCACGAAGAAGAAACCCCTAATTGTTTTTCGTGTCTTCGTGTTTTCGTGGTTGCATTCAAGCTCGCTTCTTCAGGAACAAACAGCCGAGCGGCGGGACCATCAGGCGGATCGACTGGTCGAAGCCGTGCGAGGCAATCGGCTCGCTGCCCACGCCACCGCCGTTGCCGACATTGCTCCCGCCGTAGACCGAGGCGTCGCTGTTGATGAGCTCAGCGTACCACCCGGGCTCGGGCACCCCGACGCGGTAATCGCCGCGCGGCACGGGGGTGAAGTTGAAGATTGCCACCACGAAATCGTGTCGGTCGCGCGCAAAGCGAAGCATCGAGAGCACGCTGTTCTCGTTGTCGTTGCAATCGATCCAGCGGAAGCCGCCCGGATCGAAATCGCACTCGTGCAGTGACGGCTCGACGTGATACCGCCAGTTGAGCTCCTGGATGTAACGGCGGACGCCCTGATGTGCCCGCTCGTCGAGCAGATGCCAATCGAGGCTGCGATCGTGGCTCCATTCGCTCCACTGTCCGAACTCGTCGCCCATGAACAACAACTTCTTACCCGGATGCCCGTACATATAGCCGTAGAGCGTACGGAGCGTGGCGAACTTCTGCCACGGGTCGCCCGCGATCTTGTCGAGCATCGACCCTTTGCCGTGAACCACCTCGTCGTGCGAGAACGGCAGAATAAAGTTCTCGGTGTGCATGTAGAGCGCTGAAAAGGTCACCAGATTGTGATGCCAGCGCCGATGCACCGGGTCTTCGCGCGCGTATTCGAGGAGGTCGTGCATCCACCCCATGTTCCATTTGTACGTGAAGCCCAGGCCGCCGAGGTGCGCCGGGCGGCTCACGCCCGGCCACGCCGTTGATTCTTCGGCCGCGGTGATCGATCCGGGGTGCTCGCCGTGCGTCAGCGTATTGAGCTCTTGAAGAAAGCTGATGGCTTCGAGGTTCTCGCGCCCGCCGAAGCGGTTGGCGATCCACTGGCCGTCGGTTCGCGAGTAATCGAGGTACAGCATCGACGCGACGGCATCGACGCGCAGGCCGTCGACATGGTACTCCTCGAGCCAGAACAGCGCGTTCGACAGCAGGAAGTTTCTCACCTCGTTGCGGCCGTAGTTGAAGATGAGCGTGCCCCAGTCCCGATGCTCGCCCTGCCGCGGGTCGGCATGCTCGTACAGCGCCGTGCCGTCGAATTGCGCAAGGCCGTGGGCATCCCTCGGGAAATGGCCGGGTACCCAATCGAGAATGACTCCCAGGCCGGCCTGATGACAGGCGTCGACCAGGACCTTGAAGTCGTCGGGCGGCCCGAAGCGGCTGGTCGGCGCAAAGAACCCGAGCACCTGATAGCCCCACGATCCCGAAAACGGATGCTCCATCACCGGCAGCAGCTCGATGTGCGTGAAGCCCATTTCCTTCACATACGGCACGAGCCGATGCGCCATCTCGCGGTAGGTGAGGAAGCGGTTGCCCTCTTCGGGCACGCGCGCCCAGGATCCGAGATGAACTTCGTAAATCGCGGCCGGCCGATCGAGCCACCCGCCGCGCCCGGGCCGCGCCGCCAGCCACGCCTGGTCGTGCCACTGGTAGTGCGAGATGTCGCGGACAACCGACGCCGATTGCGGCGGCACTTCGAACGCGAAGCCGAACGGATCGCTCTTTTTCAGCAGCGCGCCCGATTTGGCACGGATCTCGAACTTGTATTTTTCGCCGTCGGCCAGATCGGGGATGAAGATCTCCCAGATGCCGTTCGGCACGAGCAACCGCATCGGGTACACGCGTCCGTCCCACCCGTTGAAGTCCCCGATGAGGCTCACGCGTTCGGCGTTCGGCGCCCACAGGGCGAAGTGCACGCCGGTCGTTGAGCCGACGGCGACCCGGTGCGCCCCGAGCTTTTCGAACGCGCGGTGATGTGTCCCTTCGGCGAGCAGATGCAGGTCGAAGTCGGTCAGCACGCGGCCGTAGCGGTACGGATCGTCAGCCTCGACCTGGTGGCTGCCGGGGTAGGTGATGCGGAGGCGGTAGTCGGTCGCATCGGCGACGCGGATTTCGAACAGACCTGCCGGATCGCGCCGCGTCATGGGACGAACCTCGCCCGCCCCCAAGCGGAGGTCGATGGCGACGGCCGCCGGCTGAAACGCGCGCACGACGGCGCCGCTGCCGCTCTCGTCAGGGTGCGGGCCGAGCACCGCGAACGGGTCGCGATTCTGGCCCGCCGCCAGCGCGGCCAGAGCGCTCTCGAGCATGGTGTCGTGACCGACCGGCATATCTTCGAAGTTAGAAGGTAGAAGGAAAAAGGAAAAAGCAAGAAGGTAGATTTGCCTTCCGCTTTTTGCCTTTTGCCTTTTGCCTTCTTATTTTTGCCTTCTTACTTCTATTTAGCGATTGCGATCGTGGCCTTCCTGATATAGTCGAGCTTTGGGAACTCTTTGGTCAGGTACGCGTTGCCTTCGGCGGTAATGCGTCCCTGGTTCGGGCTCTCCCCGTACTGGCTGGTGATCTTCTCGGCGACGTCCATACCGGAGACCACCTGACCGAACGGCGCGAAGCCCTGACTGTCGAGGAAGCCGTTGTCTTTGAAGTTGATGAATACTTGCGTGCCGCGTGAATTGGGAGCCCCCGTTTTCGCGAACGTGACGTAGCCCTTCTTATTGGTCTCTTTGGTCGGTTCGTCCTTCAGAGTCGCGCCCTGCCACGCCGCCGTCACCGCCGGGTCCCCGTTCATCCCGAACTGCACCATGAAATTGGGCACGACGCGGAAGAACCGCGCGTTGTCGAAAAATCCGTTCTTGACGAGGTTGTAGAAACGATCGGCGCCGAGCGGCGCCCAGTCGCGGTGCACTTCGATGACGATGGCGCCGGCGCTGGTGTCGAAGTTGGCCTTGTAGGTCGCGGGTGCCGTTTCCTTGAGCGACGCCGGGTTCTTGAGCGATGCCGCCCCGGCCGCCTGACCGGCCGCGAAAAGCGAAGCCGTCACGAGCGTGAGCGCTGCGACGGTGACGACTGCTGACAACACGAGTTTCATCGCACCCTCCCTTTGTAAATTGTAAATTGTAAATTGTAAATTGCTGATTGCTGTTTCTCTTTTCTTCCTACACGTACAACGTTCCTTCTCCCGCGAGCACCGATTCTCCGCCAACCCGGACGCCCGAGATGTCGCCGCGGTCGAGGTCGATCGAAATATGCACGTAGCTGGGGCGGCCCATTTTCACCCCTTGCAGGCTCAGAATCGATCCCGCCCTCGCCGCCGGCACAACCTTGTGCCGGATCAGGTAGCAGCCGAGCGGACCGCTCGCGCTGCCGGTGGCCGCGTCCTCGGCGACGCCAAGTGCGGGCGCGAACATCCGACTATACACGTCCGCTTTGTCGGCACCGCGGTCGCGCGAAAACAGAAACACGCCTTGCGCCTCGACTTTGGCAGCGCGGATCAGCTGGTCGAATGCGTCGCGATTTCCTACAGCGCTGTCGACTGCATGACGCGTGACGAGCGGGACAAAGAGAAACGGCACGCCGCTCGACACCACCTGCACCGGCAGTCCGGTGCCGGCCACCGCCGCTTCAGACAGGCCCACCGCCGCAGCCGCGCCTGCGGGGTTCGCAATCGGTTCCGAGAACGTCGGATTGGGCTGCGTCATCCACGCGAAGGACAAATCCTTGTCCTTCCACGTCAGCGACACCGGCACCGGGCCAATCCCGAGGCCGAACACGAAGCGTTGGCAGCCGGGCTCGATGACGCCTGCACGCGCGAGCGCGAACGCGCTGCCGATGGTCGGGTGCCCCGCGATGGGCAGCTCATCGGCCGGCGTGAAAATCCGCATCCGGACGTCAGTGTTGGTGTGCTCGGGTGGCAGCACGAAGGTGGTTTCCGAAAACGCCATCTCTCTCGCAATCGCCTGCATGGTCTCGCGCGACAACCCGCGGCCGTCGAGGACCACGGCGAGCTGGTTGCCGCCGAACACGTGATCGGTAAAGACGTCCAGGTGAAGGTAACGGTACGATCTTGGCATCGCGTGGCTCTCAACGCTGGCACTCAGCCCGAAGCTGATGGGCTGGCGGTCAGAGACCTGACAGAGAGCATACCAAAATGTTGTTGGCGCATTTCACGACCAGCGAAGGCAACTTCACAATCCGCTTGTTCGACCAGGAGGCTCCCAAGACCGTGGCCAACTTTACCGGCCTCGCCGAAGGCACCAAGGAATGGACCGATCC